>CAMYOI010000323.1 GCA_947259955.1 uncultured Gammaproteobacteria bacterium | reverse complement strand
TCCTTCTTCGGGATGAACTGCGCCCTGTGCGACTGCAGCTCGAACTGCTGAAACCGGAATTGTTGCAGCAGGATTCTGGAATTCGGTCGACTATCGTAATTTTTGGCAGTACGCGCATTCCCGATGCAAAGACTGCGAATGCACGCTTGCAAAAAGCAGAAACTGAGGCGGCAGCCAGCCCGGCGGATACCGAGCTGTCACGAAAAGTGAAGATTGCTCGCAGCATTCTCGAAAAGACGCATTACTATGAAGCGGCGCGGGAACTGGGGCGTATCATCACCAGCGAATCCCAGCAGGGTGAAAGGTTGGAGATGGTCGTCGTCACGGGTGGCGGCCCAGGACTCATGGAGGCCGCAAATCGCGGGGCCTATGACGCCAAGGGCAGGAGTATGGGTCTGAACATCGTCTTGCCCAGAGAGCAACACCCGAATCCGTACATTACTCCGGAACTCAGTTTTCAGTTTCACTATTTTGCGGTCCGCAAGATGCACTTTCTCATGCGTGCCAAAGCGCTGGTGGCGTTTCCAGGGGGATTTGGCACACTGGATGAGCTTTTTGAAACCTTGACATTGATCCAGACCAATAAGATCAAACCCGTACCGGTGCTGTTGTTTGGAAGAAAATACTGGCAGCGCATCATTGATTTCGACGCATTGGTTGAGGAAGGCGCCATCGATTCGCGGGATCTGGAACTGTTTCAGTACGTCGAGACCGCAAAGGAAGCCTGGGATGCCGTTCAGACGTTTTATTTACCCAACACCTAACCCGCATTTCTCACCAGGCGGCTTCGGTTGCTTGTTGATGCAGTGTGAATATTGAGGAATTCGGTTTTGTCTGACAAGCAGGGTGTATGGGTAACACCTATCCCGGCCCTGGCGGGTCCAGACCCCGCTGCACTTGGGCTTCATTCGATCCATAGCACCGGCTATGCATCTCACTGGTTCGACGCATCCTTAGCGCCTCACCCCTTTGGGGCTTGCGCGAAAATGCTCTCCAGGAGCATTTTTCAGCTCGGCGTTCATCGGCACCTGTCCTACGCCATCGCTCGGGATCCTGGTGAGAAATGCGGGCTAAGCTCACCCACCAATTTAGGAAAACTCTGATTAATTTAGTATTCGGTCATTGCGAATTCAGTATTTCGTCATTGCGAACGAAGTGAAGCAATCCAGCAGTGTTGTCATACAAGCACTTCTGGATTGCGGCGTCCTGCCACGCTTCGCTGGCAGCTTCGGCGCACTCCGCGCAATGACACGTAATCAGAGCTTCCTTAGGTATTTTACCAACTTAATTCCACGTCAACGCGCGGAATCGTATCGTGAGCCCGACCGGGGTGTAATCACAGCCATTTCTTCTTTTTGAAAAACGCAAGCAGTACCAATGAGGTTGCAATAAAGCCGAGCCACAGGACCGGGTAAGACCATTTCCATCCGAGTTCCGGCATGTATTCGAAGTTCATGCCGTAGATACCGGCTATAAACGTCAATGGTATGAAAACCGACATAAATACGGTGAGAACCTACATGACTTCGTTCATCTTGTTGCTCACACTGGATATGTAGATATCCAGCAACCCCGACATCATGTCTCGATGCAGCTCGATTGCCTCCGTGATGCGTATTGCATGGTCATACACGTCCCTGAAATACATATGCGTTTTTTCATGAATCAATTCACTCTCGCTTCTTAGAATTGCGCCCAGCAATTCCCTCAAAGGTGAGGTGTTTCTGCGTATGTTGATTAGTTCACGCTTGATCCGCTGGATATCCACGAGCGTCTGCGGCGTGGGGTCCGTCAATAATTCATCCTCAATTGAATCAAGTTTTTCATCGAATGAATCCAACAGTGAGAAATTCAAGTCGACAATCGTATCCAGGATTGCATACGCCAAATAGTCTGATCCCAGGCTCCTTAATTGACTCCTGTTGTTCTTGATTCTTCGCTGAATGGGGAGGAATACGTCGTCTTTTCGTTCTTTGAATGTGAAAACGAAGTCACTGAGAACCAAAACGCTTACCTGTTCGTAGTTCGGATAAAGTTCATCGCCTTCCAACGACACCACTTTCATGACGATGTATAAGTAGTCATCATATTCCTCGAATTTTGGTCTTTGATGAGTGTTTAATATATCTTCGAGGACAAGTGGGTGAATATCGAAAGCCTGACCAACGGCCTCCACGAGTTCAATGTTTTTCAAACCTTCGATATCGACCCACGTAACCGTGCCTTGGCCTTTGAATCGGAGGATTTCATCTACCGATTGCACCATCTGCTCTTCAATCGACTCCTTGCTCCAGTCAATGACAAATATTGTGGAGTCGGCATCGAATACCTCACCTACGTGAACAAGGGCACCCGGCGGCATTCCCGCTTTTCTAGAAATATTGCTCGAGGAATCAGACATAACCATGCCCTCGCAAACAGTTTGGAGTGGGGAAACTATCGCTGCTTTAGGATGAACGAACTTACTTCAAGGCCCGATCCCGGCGCAATGCAGTCGCGGTCTGTCCGTTTCGAAATGCGCCGGTTCAGTCAGATTCTGTTACCCGCCAGCACATTTATCAAATAATCCAGTCGAATTCGTATGCGGCTGTATATTAGCCGCCCGATAAACTAAGCGCCGTCAAAAACGGTTGTTGCGCGCTGAACTGATGATTTACGACTCTCGCCCTTTACTACCATTTGAACAGTTCCTGGCGATACAGCGTTCCGTCTTCGTCGGCATCCAACCGATTGAAGTCCAGGTTACGTAAATACAGATATTCCTCCTTTGAGAGCCGGCCGCTATCGTCCTGGTCCGCTTGTTCGAATGCCTCCGGATTGACTTTGGGAAGCTCCGCCGGCGCCAGCTCGTCGTCGGTGTCGCCGTCGCGCAATTCGAACAACACCTCGAGTCTTTGGTTGAACTCTTCCCGATCCAATACACCGTCGTTGTTCAAATCCGCTTTTTCCATGGAAATTGGCGGCAGATTCGTGCGCAATTCTGGCTCTTTTGTAGTGGTCTGACAGGATACTAGGACGAGGCCCAGAACGACAATCATTTTTGTGCTGCGCATTTCACCAGTTCTCGTTTCTACAAAGACCAATGATAATCGACGCAATGTCCGTTTTGAATAGCCCCAAATCGGTCGCAATCACCAGCAGATATTTCGACTTTCGAGAATCCATTAAAGTCACACGCCGCAAATGTCTCGACCCGATTCGCACATTGATCGGAGGCATCCGTCTGCTCGACTGGCCCGCATCGGGCACGGCCGGCCTAGCCCGGTGCGGGCCAGATTGTTTGAACGAAAAAGTGAATCCGTCACGTTGTTTTTGGCGGCCGCGCAACGTAAATTTCGAGAGGTCTGCTGCTGTCGATGTGCAGGTCGCGCTGAGGGAAGGCGATGACAATCCCCGCCGCATCGAACTTATCGTTGATGGTTTTATGCAGCGCCGTTTTCGTATCCAGACGATTGTCCATGCTTCCCAGGTAGGTGCGCAGCTGAAGCGTCAGGGCGTTGTCGCCAAATCCTTCGAATGAACACACCGGTTTGGGTTCTTTGAGCACTTCCGGGTGTTCGTCGGCCGCCTCCATCATCAGTGCCATGGCCCTGTCCACATCTGACCCGTAAGCCACACCCACGGTGATGACGACCCGGTTCATCGTATCCGACAGGGTCCAGTTAATGACCTCACTGGTAATAAACTGTTTGTTGGGGATCAGCAGCTCCTGCTTGTCGTAATTGATGATGGTGGTTGCGCGGATGCGGATACGGGACACGACACCGGTGACGTTATTGACGGTCACCACGTCGCCGACACGGATGGGCCGTTCGAATAGCAGGATGATGCCGCTGATGAAGTTGGCCACGATCTCCTGCAAACCGAATCCCAAGCCTACACTGAGGGCGGCCACAAGCCATTGGATGCTCGACCACTGCAGTCCGATATTACTGAAGGCAGAAAAGATGCCGACACCGATTATGGTGTACTGTGACAGCGCCGTAATGGCGTAGCGCGCGCCTGGGTCCAGCGGCAGACGCTGCAGAAGAGAGATCTCCAGTATCCCGGGCAGGTTCCTTGCCGCCAATATCGTGATCAGTACGATAATGACACCCATCACCATGTCGCCGAGCGTGACCGGCACTTCTACGGCGATGCCATCAACAAGGCGCGTCGCCTCTAACGGCAGCTCCGTGGTGTAGAGAAACGCCATGGCAGGGAGCAGGTCGCTCCAGATTATCCAGGTGCCCAAGACCGCGCTGAACAGGAAGCCCGCGTGAATGAGCCGTTTCGCCTGTTCATTGAGTTGATTGAAGTTCACTTCCGGTATGTCCAGGGATATAGGTGACGTAGCGTCGTCTTCACGGATTTCACCTCGTCCGCGTTTTAAACGCAGTTCGTCACGCCGGCGGATGGCATCATCGAAGCGCAGGCGGCGCTCCGCGATGTACAGCGAGCGAAGCAGAAGTTCTTTGAAAAAAAACAGCCCGGCGAAAAACCACAAAGTCATTTCGACGTGTTGTTCAAGATACAGTGCGCTATAGTGGTAACCCAACGTGGAAGTAGCCATCAGGGCCAATGGTAGAAGTACCAGGGCGGGCAACCAGAGGAAACGCAATTGGGCCAGGGAATTGTTCGCCGGACTCTGCTTTTCGGCGTCCGTAATTACGTCGTGTCCTTTGAACAAACGGTACACGAATATCGTCGAGATGATCATGAGTAATACGAACGCGAGTTGACCGATCAGCTGTGCCGACTGAGGCGAATCGCCGCCGCTGGACAAGGTGATCAGAAAATGCAGTAACACAGCCGCGGGTATCAGCCAACCGAGCTCCCGGGCCACAGCCTCCCTGCCCGGTTTCCGCCAGTGTAGATGCCGATCCCCGAGACCCTCCGTTAAACAGGCCGCTGGCGACAGTGACGGTAAAAGGAACAGAGGCGGGCATCTGTTTCAACAGCCAGCCAATGCCGATCATCAGCAATGGCAAGGCACCAACGATGACCAGGCTCAGGCCGAGTGCCTTCAGGGTCAAGCCGAACGAGTCGGAGCGGATCTTAGTAGTGTGCCGGGCAAGCTCTATCAACTGTGTTCTTGCTTTACGACGGTTTTTCCACAACAAAGCGAACAGTCCGATCAAAACCAGAATAGTCCCCGGCCGATCCCGCGTCAGGATCCACACATCCCGTGTCAACTGTGCCCAGTTCCCAGGCGAAAGGAACCAAACCAGCGCGTTCGCCCACCGTCTGCTATCCGCCAGGGCCTTTATTTCCGAGCTTGGAATCCACAATAGCTGGTCGTCGATATAATCAATAAAAGCACGCGAGACCTCTACCAACTGCCTCTCTGCCAGGTCCAGCGCCGTGAGCCGACTAATATAGAGCCCATAAACATTCTGCAGCTCATTGAGGGAATCACGCCGGGCTCTGGCGAGATCGATTGCCTGATTGCTAATCTTTGTCCTCTCGTTTGCCGGTATCGCCGGCGGGAGGCTCGCCAGCACCTGTTCTTCAATGCGCTGGATATTGGAGCGCTCCCTCAACGACTCGTCGATGTCGAGCTGCCGGTCGGTCGCCCGGTTTATCTCCGCGCTTCTTTGGCTGGAGGTGCGGCGATAATTCTGCAGCGAGGGCAGGCCTTCTCGGCGATGCCTGAGCATTTTTCCGATTGAAGCGCTCTGGCCCACTACGTCCACCCGCTGACGTGTTCGTTCGAAATCCGAGTTAATCTCCTGCAACCGCTTGCGGGCCGCGTCGAACAGCGTCACCACAGATTTCTCTTTGCCCACGAGCTCTTCCAGCTCGGTGCGGTAACCGGCGTTTTCTCTGGCGATAGTTTGAATCGCCGAGGGCAGCTCAACCGCCTGCTGTTTAAGGGTTTCGGCCTCCTCCCGGGCGACTCTGGCGCGCGTCTCCCGGGCCCGCTGGACGACCTCATACCGGGCGGCCAGACGGGACTCGCGGCGGGCGAGCTGCGACTGCAATAGATTCTTCTCGGACTGGGCGAGGGTAGTCAACAGATTCAGGCTGCCAAGACGCAACTTGAAGGTCTCAAGCTCGGTCTGTCGCAGCGCAAGGCGCGACCTGAGTGCAAATATGCGAGCCTGCGTCAGTGCCGGCGGCTCATTCGGCACCGCGGTTCGCAGGTCCGTCTCCAGCTGCTCGATTCGTTTCAGACGATTTTCGATTTCCTCGCTGAGATTCTTCGAACTCACCAGAATGCGAGCCAGTTCGTCTTCCTGACTTTTTATTTCCTCCCGGGTCTGGGCGACATCGAGCTTTTCCTGGCTGATGATTAGTTCGAGCTGATCAAGGTTCGTTTCTTCAGTTATTGATTCCACCGACCCGCTGTCGCGGGTCGGCCGGGCGAGCTGTTGACGTATCTGTTCGATACGGCCAGGGGCTGCTGTAATCAGGTTTTTCAATCCGCTCAACTCGTCTTTTGCGGTGTTCCCGGCTTCAATCCACTTTACGGCCTGATCGAAAAATTCCAGTGCCTTCTTTTTCTGCATTTCGTTCAAAGCGGCATCCGACTCGACGGCTTTGCGGGCGGCATCCAGCTGATCGAGATTCGGGATTGCGTGCTCCGGCGTCATCAGAAGTTGGGTATCACCGGCAGGAGTTTGCTGGGAATAAACCGCGGAGCTTCCGATGCTGGATATTGCCAGCAGGAGGGCAGTCAGGACGGGCATTAATATGCCGCGCCATAGTATGGAACGGGGCGCTCGGGATACTGACAAATTATTTTTCTTTAGCATGACTGCGGACACAGAATCTGCATCACGCCCAGTCAGCAGACAACGTTGGACAGTCGATCCACCAATGTCAATAGTCGGTAACATACAGCGAGAACTCGTTGGACGATTCATCTTTGATCATCGTTCACGGTGATGCGTCTATTCCGACGCTACTGGATTACGGTATTTCGGTTTGGATCAAACGTTTCCAACATGACGCATACAATGGATCGGAAACAGATTCATTCCGGATATTGTGCCAAGTCTAGTCGTTTGCGGATACCAATGAAGCGTTGCGGGATCTAAGCAAATGAAAAGCGAGCGTGCTAAGTAGCTGATATCGTTTAAAGAAGCTCTGATTAATTGTTTCATTGCGCGGAGCGTGCCGAAGCTGGGAGCCACGCGTGGCAGGACGCGGCGTCAGAAGTTCTCGAATGACAACAGTACAGGATTGCTTCACTTTGTTCGAAATGACGAAATACTAAATTGATCTGAGCTTGCTTAAGTTAAAGATTCGGCGGCCTAATTGGAGACATCTCGCACTAAACGCGATGCGAAGGACCGGGCGCCGTCTGCGCCGCTCGTCCGGTCAGTCGGGAATAGAGCAGACCGATCTTGTATTCGAAGAGAAACCGAATTAAATTATCTACGAGGATCCGCCGAATTCTTGAACAATTCTTGCAATCGATATGCGCAGGCGAAGCCTTTTCATCCACCCGGGCCGTGATACGCCGACCGCTTGTGGAGGATGCTCACATTGGGGCGTGATCGACGAGAAAGTTCCAAGCTCGTGCAATCACAGTTCGCTCCGATCGACATTTATTCCCGGTGTGGCGGATTGCCACGATATACAGGCGTTCAAACGGACAGGCGGCCCACAGCTACACCCAATGGAATCGAGGAGAAAACTATGAAAGCAAATAAACTATCGGTAGTTACACTCTGCGCGCTAGTGCCGTTCCTTTCCGTTACGGCATATGCGGCAGGCGACGAAAAAAATCTATCGAAACTAGGTTCGTTCAAAACCACGGGAACCCAACCGGGTGAACGTATTGGCCAGGAAGGG
>CAMYOI010000322.1 GCA_947259955.1 uncultured Gammaproteobacteria bacterium | reverse complement strand
TGCGGATCGAAATCGACCAGCACGGTATTGACCCCCCACACAGCATAATAACTGGCCAGATTAGTGGAGATGGTTGTCTTGCCGCAGCCTCCCTTCGGGTTGACGACCAGTATGGATCGCATTTTTCTGTCCTCTGCACTAGATAGTTCAAGGATACGCGTAATCGGAACCTTACGCTACGGCCTTGTGCCTTGGGCAGGCCGCGGGTGATTACGAGAGATAACTCAGCACGAGGCCCAAATAGATCGACGCACCCGACCAGGTGTTGTTCAGAAATGCCTGGAAGCATGCGCGCGCCTCTCTGTCCCTCATGAGCCATTGCTGGTACAAAAAAAATACACCGGTCACGAGCAAGGACAAATAGTAGTAGTGGTTCAACGATTCAAAGACACCCACCAGCGCCAGCAGCACCAGCGTCAGTAGCTGACAGCACCCGACGATCAGACGATCCTGTCTTCCGAACAGTATTGCCGTGGATTTGACGCCGATTGCCAGATCGTCCTCGCGATCTGACATGGCGTACATCGTATCGTATGCCATGACCCAAGCCATATTGGCCGCCAGCATGACCCAGGCCATCGCGGGCACGTCGCCGGTCTGGGCGGAAAACGCCATCGGTATGCCCCACGAAAACGCGAAGCCCAGGAATAGCTGGGGGAAATGGATGAAGCGTTTCATGAAAGGGTAGATGACGGCCCAGAAAGCGCCGACCAATGACAGCATCACGGTCAGATAATTCAAGGTCAGAACCAGTGCCAGTGCGGCGCCGCACAGTACCGCGAACAGCAGCAGCGCCTCCAAATTTGAAACCCGGCCTGCGGCGAGCGGCCGATCCCGGGTGCGTTCGACGTGGGGGTCCATGTCACGGTCCGCATAGTCGTTGATGACGCATCCTGCCGACCGCATCAGGAACACGCCGACAATGAATATGACCAGAACATCCGGGTCGGGCCTGCCCCGGGAAGCGATCCACAAGGCCCACAGCGTCGGCCACATCAAAAGCAGGGTGCCCACGGGGCGGTCCACGCGCATCAGGCGCAGGTATTGCTCGATCCGCCCGGTGATGGAGCAACTGGTCGCCGGGCTAGCCTGCATATCGCGCCAGCCTATACATGGCCGTACTCCTGCGCACTTCTCATCCACCGCCGAATCAGCACCGGCACGCGTTCCGGATGGTTCCTCATCATCTTCTTGCCAAGCGCGAGCACCTCCGGCAGCAGATCGCAGTCCCGGACCAGGTCCGCGACCCGCATTTTCTGCGCTCCGGTTTGCCGCGTACCCAACACCTCGCCGGGGCCGCGCAGCTCCAGATCCTTGCGGGCGATCTCGAACCCGTCGGTCGTATCGCGCAAAGCGGCCAGGCGAAATCGCGCATGTTCCCCGAGCGGTGGTTTGTAGAGTAAAACGCAGGCCGACTTCTGATGGCCGCGGCCGACGCGCCCACGCAACTGGTGAAGCTGCGACAAGCCCAGTCGCTCCGCATTTTCGATTATCATCAGACTGGCATTGGGAACATCTACCCCAACCTCGATTACGGTGGTCGCGACCAGAACATCCAGCCCGCCGTCCCTGAAAGCCGTCATGACTTTGTCTTTTTCAGCAGGCTTCATACGGCCGTGTACCAGGCCTATGCGGGCATCGGGCAAGGACTGGTGCAGGAGCTTCGCAGTTCCCGATATTGCCTGGGCACGAAGCGCTTCCGATTCATCGATCAACGGGCAGACCCAGTATGCCTGACGACCATCCCCGCAGGCGAGGCGGATACGCTGCACGACTTCCTCCCTCCGGTCCTCGGGAACCACTACCGTATCGACCGGAGTGCGGCCCGGCGGCAGCTCGTCGATGCTGGACACATCCAGCTCGGTGTAAAACGTCATGGCAAGCGTTCTTGGGATCGGGGTAGCGGTCATTACCAGCTGGTGCGGCATCAATCCATGGCGTTGCCCCTTGTCCCGCATGGCCAGGCGCTGGTCTACACCGAATCGGTGCTGCTCGTCGACAACGACCAGCGCGAGGCGATCGAAACCTACGTCCTGCTGGAAAAGTGCGTGGGTACCGACAGCGACACGCGCCTGACCGTCAGAGAGCCGGCTCAGGATGCTGCGGCGGCTCGAAGCGGACATCCGGCTGGAAAGGTAAACCGTGCTTATCCCCAGTGGGGTGAGCCAGGAGGAGATGGTCGTGGCGTGTTGTTCCGCAAGCAATTCCGTGGGAGCCAGCAGCGCGCTTTGAAATCCGCTGGCAGCGGCACATGCCACAGCCGCTGCCGCCACCACCGTCTTGCCCGAGCCGACATCTCCCTGAACCAGCCTCAGCATGGGCACGGGTCTCGAAATGTCCGCCAGCACTTCACCGACGACCCGACGCTGGGCGCCTGTCAATTCGAAGCCCAACCGCTGAACTAGTCTGCTAACCAAGGCCTCTTTATCAATCAGAGCCGGGGCTTCGAGCAGGCGGCGCTTCTCGCGGAGGGTCAGAAAACTCACGTGGTGAGCCAGCAATTCCTCGATAGACAGTCTATGCTGTGCGGGCGTGCTCCCAGCTTCCAGATCCCGCAGCCGCTCGTCCGCCTTCGGCCGGTGCAGGTCGACGATTGCATCGCGCAGAGTAGGCAGCATCAATGCCCGCAGGTATTCATCAGGTATCAATTCGGTCAAGGCCGAGGCGTGGCTGTCAATCGCGTTGCCGGTGATTCGCCTGAGAATGAGCTGTGACACTCCCTCGGTCGCTGGATAAACGGGCGTCAGTGTCCCGGCAGAGTCTGCCACGGGCTGCTGCTGCGAAACCCTGTATTCGGGATGCACCATTTCGAATGCACCGCGCCCATGCCTGACTTCACCAAAACATGAAATCCAGTTTCCTCGCCTCAAGTTGTTTTGCTGTGCGCGGCTGAAGTAGAACAAGCGGATGTTGATCCAGCCTGTTTCGTCGCTGACCCGGGTGACAAGGCTCCGACGACGGCCATAGGCAATATCGGTATGCTCGATGCTGCCGATGATGGATACGCGCTGGCCGGGCCGTACGTCGTCGATCGCCGATATCCGGGTGCGGTCTTCATAGCGAGAGGGTAAATGCAGTAGCAGATCCTGGACCGACAAAACCCCGAGGCGCGCCAGTTTTTCCGCAAGCTTATCCCCAACCCCCTTTACCGCGGTAACGGGGATGGAGTTACTGATCTTTTTTGACATTCGGGCGGCGGCGTAATCCGTGATCCTGGTGCAATATGCGGAATATTTACGACTCGGAAACCTCCATGATCGCCTCGATCTCCAATTGTGCGTTTTTGGGCAATGCAGCCACGCCTACAGCCGCACGTGCCGGATAGGGTTCAACGAAGTATCGCGCCATGATTTCGTTGACCTTTGCAAAGTGTCCGAGATCGACGAGATAGATGTTCAGTTTCAGTACATCCTGCAGCGAGCCTCCGGCGGCCTCGGCGACGGCTTTCAAATTCTCGAACACCCGCTCGCACTGTTCCGAAAATGAATACCCCGCCAGAGCCATGGTCTTCGGATCGAGTGGAATCTGACCGGAAATATAAACCGTGTTCCCGCTCCTGACCGCCTGGGAGTAAGTTCCGATGGCTGCCGGTGCGTGTTTAGTCGAAATTATTCTTTTGGCCATGTTGTGGTTTCCTGATCAGATTATGTTCATGGCTGGAAGGTGTATATCCTCCATCGCGGCAGGGCCTAGTGTACCCCGTGGTAAATTCTGTGACATTCAGCGAAGCGACAAGCATCCGAATTCAAGGCGCATTCGCGAAGCACTAGCGAGCTAATGGCAGCGTATGCAACGCCGAAGGCGGGTGTTTGTCGATTCGCCCTGCGGGAGCCCCCCAAAAAACCACGGCTACTGCGTTGCTCCTCTGGCCAATATCTGGATATTGCCTGCAAGGCGCGCCTTGTCTCCGTGGTTTTGGGGGGCTCTGAATGTCACAGAATTTACGACGGGGTACACTAGTGTCCTGTCCCGCAAATAAATGGAATTTCAGCCTTTCGCGCGCGCCACACGGTATACGCCACGTACACGCCGTATGCTCCTCAGGATTCGTGCAAGATTGATGCGGTCTTTGACTTCGATGCTGAGCCTTATGGTCGAAAAACTGCCGTCGCGCTCCTCGACATTCACATTGTTGATGTTCGAATCCTGTTCCGCTATCGCGGTGGCAACGTTCGCCAGCACGCCCCGTTTGTTCTCGGTATCCGCCCGGATGTTTACCAAAAAAACGCCTTTCAATTTTTCGGCCCAGTCCACGAGCACCCACTTGTCCGGATGTTTTCGATATTCCGCGATATTGCGGCAGTCGAACATGTGAACCACGATGCCCCGCCCAGCACTCAGGAATCCCACGATATTATCCCCGGGCACCGGGCTGCAACAACGCGCAAATGTGATCAGCATGCCCTCGGCGCCGTCGATCGCAAGGGGCTTCTCGGCCCCTTCCTGCTGCGACCGGCCCTCTTTCTTGCGCTTGTTGGATGCGATCTGGTTGGCCACCATCGCTGGCAGTCGTTTGCCCAGGCCGATGTCTTCCAGAAGCTTGTCCCAACTCTCGACCCGGAGATTCTCCAGCAGCTCTTTCTTGACCTTGTTGGTCAACTTGATCTTACCGACGCTGCTTTTCTTTACCGCACGGACGAGTAACCGCTTGCCCAGCTTTACCGCCTCACGGCCCTGCTGCTTTTTGAGATAGTGGCGTATCGAGGCGCGCGCCTTGCTGGTTACCGTATAGTTCAGCCACGACGCCGTGGGCCTGGCATTGCCCGATGTGATGATTTCGACATGATCACCGTTATGCAAAACCGTAGGCAGTGAAACGAGCTCCCGATTCACCCGCACCCCGGCACACTGATTCCCGACGTCGGTGTGCACCGCGTAGGCGAAATCCAGCGCGGTGCAACCTCGCGGTAATTTCTTTATGTCTCCGTGGTGCGTGAACACATACACTTCGTCCGGGAACAGGTCCATTTTCAGA
>CAMYOI010000321.1 GCA_947259955.1 uncultured Gammaproteobacteria bacterium | reverse complement strand
TTGGCATACTCGTTGTCGCTGGCGGCGTGCTGGCTCTGATCGACGCCCTCCGTGCCGAGGGCTGGAAAGCCAAGTTGTGGGAAATACTGATCGGGTTAGCCTACATCCTTGCCGGTATCGTCATGATCATGAACCCGGGTTCCAGCGCGGTCCGGTTTACGATGTTCATTGCCGCGTTCCTGCTGGTGTCCGGAATTTTCCGCATCATCATCGGGTTTCAGGTCCGAGACGAGGTCAAGGGCTGGGGCTGGACGGTTTTCGGCGGGGTCTTGTCGATCGTGCTGGGGCTCATGATTTTTGCCCAGTGGCCGTACTCCGGGCTGTGGGTGATCGGTCTGTTCGTCGCCATCGAGATGATCACGCAGGGGATCTCCATGATCTCGATCGCCATGGCGGCGAAGGCATCGAAGGACGCCCGGGCGGGTGCGTAGGATTGGCCAAGGGAAACAAGTATTCATCGGCGCGCGGCGCCCCCGCAAATTGTAGGAGCGGCGCCCTCGCCGCGATTAAAAAGGGGCGCGCATTGACCACATCATGAATGAGAATGGCCTTCGCGACGGCGTGCTGACGCTGGCGGGCATCGCCGTGCTCATGGCGTTGCTGCGCGCATCGTCGGACATCGTGGCGCCCTTCCTGCTGTCGTTATTCATCGCCATCATCGCGGCCAGTCCGGTGGATTGGCTGAAACAGCGCGGCCTGTCCACTGCCCTGTCTGCCGTTATCGTGGTGCTGGTGATGGTTGTCGTACTGGTCCTCATTGCCAGTATGCTGGGTAGTACGGCAACGCAGTTCAACGAGGCCCTGCCGGGCTATCAGGCAAGGATCAACGAACTGTCGAATGAAGTGTCAACCTGGCTGGCGGCGAAGGGCATCAACGTAGACGAAAAGGGGATCCTGAACGCCATCGATCCAGCGGCGGTTATGGGTGCCACCAACCAGCTTGTTGCCGGCATCGGAGGCACATTGAGCAACGCGCTGCTGATCATGTTCACCGTGATGTTCATGCTGCTTGAGGTTTCCGGGTTTCCCCGCAAACTGGCCGCAATGGGTGGAAACAGTGGCGAGGCCGCACTGCGGCAGATCGCCGAGATCATCCAGGGGGTAAACCGGTATGTGGCGGCCAAGGCCCTTGTCAGTCTTGTTACCGGTGTGCTGGTCTGGATCGGGCTCGAGCTGGTGGATCTCGATTTCGCTCCGCTTTGGGGGTTCATCGCTTTCGCGCTCAATTTCGTGCCCAATATCGGTTCGGTGCTGGCGGCGGTTCCGGCGGTGCTTCTGGCCATGCTGCAGCTCGATCCCACCGCGGTACTGGTGGTGATTGGAATTTATCTGGTGGTCAATACGGTTATAGGCAATATCTTTGAGCCCACCATCATGGGCCAGCGCGTGGGTCTTTCCGTGCTGACGGTGTTTCTGTCGCTGGTGTTCTGGGGGTGGATGTTCGGCGCGGTGGGGATGCTTCTGTCCGTGCCGCTGACTATGGTGGTAAAATTTGCAGCCAGGGCAAATCCACGAACCCAGTGGTTGGCCGTGTTGCTGGAACCCACGCCGGCGGAAGCGTCGGATGGCAGCGGTTCGGAAGGTAAAAAAAAGGACGACCGGGACTGATTGTGACTGATGAAAGCCTGAATGCGGAAATCGAACAGCTGCGCAAGCAGCTCGACGAGATGAAACGCGAGCGTGAAGCTGCCGCCATTGAATCTGTCGAGCCTGAGTCGGACGGGGCGGCCGTGGAGGAAGAAAAAACGACCAGCACGCTAGATGAGATCATTGATGCGGTAGGCGGCGGGGACTTCGACCTGGCGGGCCATGTCAGGCAGTTTCTCGACACCGTCGATGATGATTTGAAAGGCGCCAAACCCAGTACATTATTAATGGTATTCGCTCTGGGTGTTCTCATCGGGCGTCTGCGCTAGCCGTCTGGTGAATAACGTGGGCCAACCATCTCGACAGAAATAACGGAGCAAAATAAATGTCCGAACCGATGCTCAAACTTCAGATCATCGCCCGGGCGGAATTCGCGCTGGCGGAGATCCGCGCCCGCCGGGCGGCCAGCCGCTCCGCCTTCTTCGCTGTCGCTTTGGTATTTCTGCTGCTGGGCCTGGCCATGATGACGTTGGCCGTTTACCACGCCTTGACGCCCCACCTGGGCCCGGCCGGGGCCGCCTTTACGGTCGCCCTGATCGACACAATCATTGGTGTATTCGTCGTGCTTGCCGCACGGCGCGCGGGACCCTCGGAAAACGAGGAGAAACTGGCGCGTGAAATCAGGGACATGGCTTACGCCGAACTCAATAGTGATATTCAACAGGTCAAGCACGAACTCGATCAGCTCACCGGGGAGGTCAAACGCATTCGCGCCGGAATAAGCTCCTTCACCAGCGGCGCGGTCGGTACGGTAGGGCCGCTGTTCAGTTTTCTGTTCAAATCTTTGAAACGAGACTGAAAAACAGGGGACACTATACTTATTTAACAGGGCATCAGCACCACCCAATAATCCGGAATGTGCTGTTTTCTTTAACGCAGCATGACCATCTGCCCGCATCCATTCACAAGTCCATTTATTAATCTGGAGTTGAACCATAAAGAGTATCAAACAAATTCGTGAAGCCATCGATTCGGGCCTGGACAAGCTGCGGCGCAACTGCAGACCAAGTTGTCCGAAGTCGACACCGGGGAGACCATGACCAAGGTGCAGGGCGCGTTCGATGCCATGGTGGAAGCCTACGCTACACAGGTTGCCGCGCTCGAGGCGGAACTGCAAGCCATGGAAGAGCAGTGCGACGAAAAAGCTTGAACGTCGGAAGGAAAAAAACCGGGTCTATGGAAACACGGGCCCGGTCAATTTCTCGATTGCGCAAAACGCTGCGCAGACCAACACCACACCGATGCCGGCGGAGGCAAGCAAAAGGCCTGCGGCAAGCAGCGTCCCAAATCCCGGCGGCGGCAACGCGGCGCTCGCGAACCACAACCCCACACCCACCATCGCTAAAACAAACGTAACGACCGTTAGGCCAAACACGAGACATTGGCGCATACACCCCGAAAAAAGCTGATTGTTCATGATACTTCCTCGACCTTTCTTGCCTTTCTCACAATCATAAGTACAATGTACATATACATGGGTTTCGATTCGAGTGGGATCAAAAGAAAGAAAAAACCAATGTAAAGAAGCATGGCATTTCTTTCAAAGAGGCACGCACTGCCTTTTATGATGAAATGGCGATCCAATTTTGCGATCCTGATCATTTTGACGATGAAGACCGCTTCATACTACTCGGACTAAGCTTAAAACCACAGGTCCTCGTTGTTTGTCACTATTTTCGCTCGAGCGAATCAGTTGTTCGGATCATATCGGCGAGAAAAGCGGACAAAGACGAGGAACGAACATATTGGAGGCAACGAAAATGAGAGACCACTATGATTTCTCTAAAATGAAAGGGCGAAAAAACCCTTTCATCAAGCATCTAAAGCAGCCGATAACCATGCGGTTAGATAAGGATACGGTAGCCTATTTTAAGTCCATGGCCGAAGAAACCGGCATCCCTTATCAAAGTCTGATTAATTTGTACCTTCGTGATTGCGCGATACATCATCGCAAGCTCAAAATGAAATGGGCTTCCGAATAAAAACGAACATTGCGCTGAACTTGACTACCCAGTAGCTGCGCTCAATCGCGGCACGTGGGCTTTGGCGTCAGGCAATTCAAAATGTCTGTTTCACGGCGAACCAGATACTGGATCACCTACACACCGGGAGTGGCCATTTCCATCGTCATAATACTAGTAAGTGGCGTCCTGGGAGGACCTATTGCCGCCGCGATCGCAGGATTTGCAGTGCTACCTTCTTTCGTATTCGCATGCATATTGTGTTTTATTACCTTGCGCAAGTACATGCCGGCTACCGGAGGTCGCGCTGTAGCCCTCGGCTTGTGCCTGTATGTAGGGGCTGGTGCTATTGTTCTATTGGCGTTGAATACATTCGGCCCGTCTCAGATTATGTAGGAGATGCAGCCGTATCTGTCATCCCGTAATCTAGATTAAGCAGCTTACCGGGGTGGTCAGCGTTGTTCCTTTCATCCATATCACCCGGCCATTCGGTACTTTTTGATCTGCTTGATGTCCGATCCCTCGCGCCGTATTGCACTGGAAAGATCCCAACGAATCTGCAGGTTCATCCAGTACTCAGGGGTATTCCCAAAGAATTTCGCCAATCGCAGTGCGGTGCCGGGTGTAATGCCACGGCGGCCGTTTACCAATTCGTTGATACGTTGGTATGGAACCCGGATCCCATCGGCCAGGTCGCGCTGTGAAAGATGCATGGGGACAAGAAACTCTTCCAGTAACATCTCGCCTGGATGAGTAGGTTCGCGATGGCTTGGCACTCTAAGCATTTGGTTTACCTTCAGCGTCTTCAGTGATAGTCGACAATTTCGACATCCTCTGCTCCGCCCTGTGACCATCGAACGCAGATTCGATACCGTTCGTTGATCCGGATACTGTACTGACCATACCGCTCGCCTTTGAGCGCCTCCAGTCGATTACCAGGAGGGATCCGCAAGTCATTAAGTTCCGCTGCGGAATCAAGATGCTCGAGCCGCCTGCCTGCAGCCCGCCATAAGTTATCAGGAAGACGTTTTCGGGCAACTTTTGTGCGGCGTCCATTGAAGATGGAGTCCGTGGCTTCATCCTTGAATGACCGGATCATATTAACATGATAGCACGGCTATTATGTTACCTAAACTGTATCAGCAAATTCTGAGCAAATTCTGGGGGCACTTTATTTAGTTCGCGTTAGAAAGCTCGCTAGTACTCGACTAATCGAAATCAAGTAAAGTGTCCCCAGAATCCCGCGAATTAAATAAAGTGTCCCCAGAATTCAGTCACTTGACCAGAAACCGGGTCTCGTCGATATCGGCGATCCGGCGGCCATTGCGCCGGACGGCGGCGCTGACGGAATGATTGCCGCGTGACAATGGCCA
>CAMYOI010000320.1 GCA_947259955.1 uncultured Gammaproteobacteria bacterium | reverse complement strand
TACGGTTCACAGCTGGAAGAACATCGCGCTGTCAGGAGTGCCGCCGGCATGTTCGATGTGTCCCACATGCGGCATATCGATGTCACGGGCGAGGAGGCGCGAAATTTCCTATCGTATTTGTTTGCAAACAACGTGGCAAAGCTCGAAAAAGCCGGCAGGGCGCTTTACACGTGCATGCTGTATGAGAACGGAGGTGTTATTGATGATCTGATCGTGTATTACCTGGGAGGTGATTCTTTTCGCCTGGTCGTAAACGCGGCGACGGCGGACACCGATCTGGAATGGATCCAGCGCAATGCCGGCGACTTCGGAAACATCCGGATCACGGCGAGAACGGACCTGGCGATGATTGCCGTGCAAGGCCCCCTAGCGCGGCAGAGGGCGGCGCAGGCCATTTCCAATATCAACGATATGCCGGCGCCCCCGAACCTCATGGACATCGGTGTGTTCAACGCGGCGCAAAGCGAAAGCCTGTTCGTGGCCAGGACCGGGTACACCGGCGAGGACGGTTTCGAGATCGCCATGGCCGCTGAAAACGGCCCTGTTGTATGGAAGGCATTGATCGATTCCGATGTCATGCCATGCGGGTTGGGCGCGCGCGACACGCTGCGACTGGAAGCAGGCATGAATTTGTATGGCTCCGATATGAATGAATCCACGACGCCCCTGGAGTCGGGGCTGTCCTGGACCATTGGCTGGAACCCACCGGAACGAGACTTCATCGGGCGTGCGGCGCTGGAAGATCAACGTGACCAAGGTGTGCCGCGCAAGCTCGTGGGGTTGGTCTTGCTCGATCGGGGGGTTCTTCGCAGCCATCAGCAGGTGTCCTGCGGAGAGCGCGGCGCCGGGGAGGTCACCAGCGGTTCTTTTTCTCCGACCCTGTCAAAATCCATTGCACTGGCGCGCGTGCCCGCAGGCGTCGAAACCGGCGACGAATGCACCGTCGGGGTGAGGGAAAAGAATTTGGCGGCGCGCGTCGTAGACTTTCCGTTCGTCAGAAATGGCAAGAGTTGTTTGTAAATTTGTGAAACACCTGGAGGAAAAATAATGAGTGAAATCCCGAGTGAACTTCGATATACCAAGAGCCACGAGTGGATTCGAACAATGGATGACGGCTATCTTGAGGTCGGCATCACACAACATGCGCAGGAGATGCTGGGGGATATGGTGTTCGTGGAGCTGCCTGAAGTTGGAAGTACGCTCGGCGGCGGCGAGGACTGCGCCGTGGTCGAATCGGTAAAAGCCGCATCAGACGTCTATGCTCCAGTCGCGGGCGAGATCGTGGAGGTGAACGATTTGCTGCGGGACGCCCCGGAAACCGTAAACAATGATCCATATGGCGACGGCTGGTTGTTTCGAATGCGACCCATCGACGAGGGCGAACTGGACGAATTGCTGGACGCGGAAGGCTATACTGGCGTCGTTGCGGCGGACAGCTGAACAGGCGGTATTCGAATATCACCCCGGGGTCTTTCTTACACATTACTCAGACTCAAGCATTAGATCATGCCTTTCATTCCACACACCGAAGAAGAGATCCGACAAATGCTGGACGCCATCCGCGTGTCCGATATCGATGAATTGTTCTCGGAGATACCCGGCGATCTGCATTCCGGAAAATTGACCAGCGTGCCATCCGGTATCTCCGAGATGGACGTGGGCCGGATAATGCTGGCGCGCAGCCGGCAAGATGGCCACTATATAAATTTCATCGGCGGCGGCGTTTACGAGCACCATATTCCCGCCGCGGTCTGGGAACTGACCACCCGGGGGGAGTTCTACACGGCGTATACCCCCTATCAGGCCGAGGCCAGCCAGGGGACCCTACAGTTGTTGTACGAGTACCAGACCATGATGAGCAGCCTAATGGCGCTGGACGTGTCCAACGCGTCCCTGTACGAGGGTGCATCGGCTCTTGCGGAAGCGGTTCTGGCCGCGGCTCGGGCCAGGAAAAAGCTGAATAAAGTACTGATACCGCGTACGGTAAATCCGCGCTACAGGAAAGTCGTGGAGAGCATCGTCAGGAACCAGCGCATCGAACTGGTCGAAATTCCGTTCTCCGTCACGGAGGGCACGATTGATATCGACGTATTGCGGGCCTTCGACAAGGGTTCCGTCGCCGCGGTGGTGGTACCGCAGCCCAACTATTTCGGTTTGCTGGAAGACGTGGATACGCTCACCGATGTCGCGCATGAACTCGATGCTCTGGTGATCGGTCTGGTCAATCCCACTGCGATGGCGCTGCTCAGGCCGCCGGGGCGGTGGGGCGCCGACGGCGCGGACATCGTTGTCGGAGAGGGTCAGCCGCTGGGCATTCCCTTATCGTCGGGCGGACCCTACATGGGATTCATGTGCTGCAGGAACAAGTATGTTCGGCAGATACCGGGCCGGATCGTAGGCAGGACCCGCGACGACAAGGGAAACGAGGGTTTCACGCTTACCTTGCAGGCCCGCGAGCAGCACATCAGACGTTCCAAGGCCACCTCGAATATCTGCACCAACCAGGGGCTCATGGTGGTCGCCGCTACGATCTACATGTCACTGCTGGGGCCCGAGGGTCTGCGGCGCGTTGCGGCGCGATGCCACCACAATACGAATATCCTGCTGGCAAAGCTGACCGCGATCGACGGTGTGTACCGCTGCTTCGAAACGCCGTTCTTTCACGAGTCCGTGGTCCGGCTGGATCAGCCCGTGGCCGACGTCCTGCGCGCCATCGAAGCCCAGGGGATCAATGGCGGAATAGATCTGAGTGAGGATTACCCCGAGCTGGGCAACGCCTTGTTGACCTGCGCAACCGAAACCAGAACGGTGGACGAGATTGAAAACTATGCCACACACCTCGACAGGATCATGTCACGGCGGTCGCTGGATCCGCCCTGCGCGGAAAAAGTTGCCGGCTGACCTTGATGCGATATGCAGGCTCGATAATCGATGAAACATTGGCCCTGCGAATGCTGCTGAAACTAACATGCTGATTTTTGAACGTTCCCGCACCGGCTGCACCAATCCGTCCCAGGCACCGGACGATGATTCCGATATATCCGGCATCCCGACAAGCCTTTTGCGCGCGGAGCCGCCCATCATCCCCTCGGTATCGGAGCTGCAGACGATCAGGCACTACACCAGCCTGTCACAGAAGAACTTTTCAATCGGTACGAACTTCTATCCGCTTGGCTCGTGCACGATGAAATATAATCCTCGCGCATGCAACAAGTACGCGATGCTGCCGGGATTTCTCAACCGGCACCCCGGCTCTTCGGATCGAACGGGACAGGGGTTCATGGCATGCATGTTTGAACTCCAGGAGATCCTGCGAGACGTGACGGGGATGGCCGCCGTGTCATTGAGCCCGCTGGCCGGTGCCCAGGGCGAGTTTACCGGGGTCGCCATGATCCGTGCTTATCACGACGCTAACGGAGATGATCAGCGGGACCAGATCCTCGTGCCGGACGCGGCGCACGGCACCAATCCCGCTACTGCGACCATGTGCGGATACCAGGTAAAGGAGATCCCCACCAGGCCGGATGGCGATGTCGATCTGGATGCATTGCGCCAGACTGTGGGTCCCCGAACAGCCGGCCTGATGCTGACCAACCCGTCAACCCTCGGGGTGTTCGAGCGCCAGATCCTGGAGGTCGCCCATATCGTCCATGAGGCGGGCGGATTGCTTTATTACGACGGTGCAAACCTGAATGCAATCATGGGCAAGGTCAAACCGGGCGATATGGAGTTCGACGTGATCCACATGAATTTGCACAAGACATTTTCCACGCCTCACGGAGGCGGCGGACCCGGCGCCGGTCCGGTCGGTGTCAACGAACGCTTGCGGCCGTTCCTCCCCATACCCTACGTGATCGATGACGGTGGTGAGTACCGCTGGGCCGTTGAGGAAGATTGCCCCTTGTCCATAGGCCGTCTGTCTGCTTTTATGGGTAATGCGGGCGTGCTGCTGCGTGCCTATATCTATGCACGGCTGCTGGGAAGGGAGGGCATGCAGCGGGTGGCGGAGCACGCTACCCTGAACGCGAACTACATGATGCGGTGTCTCGAAGACAAAGGGGTCGAAATGGCTTACCCCGGTCGCCGGGCCACCCACGAATTCATAGTGACTCTAAAATCACTCAAAGAAGAAACTGGCGTATCGGCAATGGATGTTGCCAAGCGGTTGCTGGACAAGGGTTACCATGCACCGACGGTTTATTTTCCACTTCTGGTTCCCGAATGTTTTTTGATCGAACCGACGGAGACCGAGAGCAAAGAGGAACTGGAAGGTTTTGTGGGAGCCTTGGTCGAGATCCTGAAAGAAGCGAAAGCTGATCCGGAAATGGTCAAACACGCGCCTTATACGACCCCTGTTCACAGACTAGACGAGGTCAAGGCGGCGAGAGAGCTGGATGTCGCCTGGCAAATCCCTGAAAACTGAAAACAAAGGTACATTTCGTGTCCACGCTAATTTGCGGTTCTTTCGCCTATGACACCATCATGGTGTTCGAAGATCAGTTCAAAAATCACATCCTGCCCGAAAAGGTGCATATTCTCAATGTGTGTTTCATTGCGCCCCGGATGCGCCGGGAGTTTGGCGGCTGCGCGGGCAACATCGCTTACAATCTCAAAATGCTCGGCGGCGATCCGCTGCCGATGGGTACCGTTGGCATGGACTTCGAACCTTACGCCAGGTGGATGGATGAGAACGAAATAACGCGTCGGTACGTTACCGAATTGGCCGATCGTTACACCGCCCAGGCTTATATCACCACGGACATGGACGACAATCAGATCACGGCATTTCATCCCGGCGCGATGAACGACGCCCATGTCAAGTGTCCCCCGACGGCAAGCAAGCCATGCTGGATCATGCCCGGCAATTCTACGAATCGAACATCCCCTTCATTTTCGATCCGGGTCAGGGTTTGCCCATGTTCAGCGGTGAGGAGCTGGAGACCATCATCCGGCAGGCCAGCTACCTTACGGTGAATGACTATGAAAGCGAACTCGTCCAGGAACGGACACAGCGGGACCTTGAAAGTCTAGGCACCGATCTGGAGGCGCTGATTGTCACCCGCGGGGGCAAGGGAAGCGAGATCTTACGCGCCGGCGGAAAACTCCGCATACCGGCGGTAAAGATCTCGCAAGCACTCGATCCGACCGGCTGCGGAGATGCTTACCGGGCGGGTTTGTTGTACGGCATTACCAACGAGTTGGATTGGGAAACAATCGGACGGATCGCGTCTCTCATGGGCGGCATCAAGATCGAGACACACGGGACCCAGAACCACCGGATATCGCGTCGGGAGTTCGAGATGAGATTTGAGGCTAGTTTCGGTTACCGGTTGGCGGCATGAGCTTGTGAACAGTCGGTTCGTGTCGGCGCTGCAGTCTGTCCAGCAGCATCCCGGCTTTCCCTTTTCCAGGGACTAGGACCTCCGGGTCCAGTTCACTCAACGGCGCCAGAACGAACATCCGCAGGTGCATGCAGGGGTGCGGAACCCGCAGCCTAGGGTGGTTTATGATCCTCGTATCGAAGAGTAATATATCCAGGTCAAGCGTTCGCCTGCCCCAGCGCTGGATGCGGACCCGCCCGTGCCTGCGCTCGATACGCTGCAGATGTGCGAGCAGTACCAGTGGAGCCAGCGCCGTATTGAGCTCAGCGACGGCATTAACGTAGTCCGGCTGATTCCGGGGACCGACCGGCGAGGAAGCATAGAAGGATGATTCAGCCACCAGCCGGGTCGAGGGCAGCGCGGCCAGCTGCAGCAGGGCGTCCCTGACGTGACCGAGCGGTTGGTCGATGTTGCTGCCCATTCCTATGAAAGTCCTGGCCTGCATAGTGCTCGGGATTTAGTGTCTTGTCCGGCTCGCTGGATTTTCCATTTGTTTTCCGGTGGTGGGGACCTTGATATGTTGATGCGCCATAGCGTACCTTTTGGAAATTCGTTTGTTTTCGAGAAACGTTATCAACCACTTATTATCGTCTATTCTTTGATTTGAATCTTCAACGTGACCACAATTCCAGACCATAAACACACAGGATGAGAGGCGCGGTAGCCGCGGGCCACCCGCTGACTGCGCACACCGCCGCCGAGGTCCTTCGATCGGGAGGCAACGCATTCGATGCTGCGGTGGCGGCGTTTTATACGATGTGTGTCTGTGAACCGGTTCTGTCCTCGCTTGGCGGCGGCGGTTTCCTGTTGGCTCGGGAGAATCAGGGGCAAACCCGGGTATTCGATTTTTTCACGCACACGCCGCGGCGCAAACTCCCCAGTCAATCCCTTGATTTTTATCCTGTCACGGTAGATTTCGGCAGCGCGCAACAGGATTTTCACATCGGTGTGGGCGCCTCCGCGACACCCGGTACGGTGAGCGGGATGTTTTCCGTTAACGACGCGCTCGGCAGCATGGACATGCGCGACCTCGTGCAGCCGGCCGCGGAACTGGCGCGTCGAGGCGTTGAGATCAACGAGTTCCAGTCGTAAACGAGTTCCAGTCGTATCTGCTGCGTCTGGTATCGCCCATGTACACGACCGAATCATTGCTTCCAATATTTTCCGGCCCGGGCGGACGTGAACTGGTGATTCCCGGTGATGTAATGAAAAACCCGGACCTGGGGCAGGTACTGGAGATAATCGCGCTGGAAGGCAGGGATCTGTTCTATCGCGGCGAGATCGCACGTGGCATCCAGGCCATGTGTGAGGAAAGAGGACATCTCAGATATGAGGATCTCACCGAATATCAAACTATTATGCGCTCCCCACTGTCGGTGAAATACAGAGACCATTTGCTTTACACCAATCCGCCCCCTAGCGCGGGCGGGACATTGATCGCGTTTGGTCTGAATCTGCTCCGCTTCTTCGATCTGTCCCGATACGGCTTCGGGGAATACGATCACATTCGGCTGCTCGCCGAGGTCCTGATGAGAACTTCCGCCGCGAGGGCGGAGCATTTCGGCGACGGCCCACACGAGGGATTGCTCGACGAAAACCTTGTCGAGTCCTACAGACAGCAGGTATCGAACGTAACCATGTCCTACAAAGGCACCACGCACA
>CAMYOI010000319.1 GCA_947259955.1 uncultured Gammaproteobacteria bacterium | reverse complement strand
CACGGCAACCTGATTCCGCGCCTTTCATACGAACGGCGTTCTGAAACCAAAAGACGCTGCACTGTGCGACTACTATTCTTGGGGTAATCGACTGTAGCCCGCTGGACCCGATAGCATTCAGCGAACTCTCTCCGAAGTTGGTGAAAGGTTTTCGCGGAATTGAACAGGGGATGTTCCGGGGCGATTTCAAGTCCCATATCTTGAATCTGCTGCCAGGACTTCTCATTCATGTCTGTTTCCAGTAGCAGACGAATCGCCTCACTAATTACCTCCTCTTTATCGCCAAGTGCATGGAGTAGTAAATACATTCTTGTATCACATGGCGCATCTTGTATCGTCATTTGGCACTCCTTATGACCTGACTGCCTCTATGAGAGTGTGAGGATTACATGACGCTCAAGATGCTAAGCGATCTTGGGCACATTTTCTGTGATTATTGTCACTGCAATAATGAATCCAAATGATTTGCGACCCTGCTTCGCTTCAGCATGAATACGCGGTCGTCCCGGTTTAAGCGAGATGTCTTTTTTTTAGAGCACAGAGGGTCGTGGCGGGGTCGCGATTGCATGCCGATTAGGTCAAAGTTGGGCGCCGATTCACATTTGTCACATCAAGGATAACTGACGCGCATTTTCGAGAAACGTAAAGTTGTAATTTCGAAAAAATACCTATTACATATTGTGTATTACACTTCGAGTATTCTATATAAATTTGCTGTGAGCACGTTGATTCGATCGTTGAGACAGCTCTCTGATATTTGATCGAAATTCTGGTAGTTGTGATGTTATATGCAGCCGCGGAATTAGGTCGTATTCCTTGGGGCGCCACCTTATCCCCTAGATTTATACCGATACGAAAATTGATCTGGCAGTCATAAGTGTCTGGATCCAGTGTGGCCGAACCAGGTTGGATCAGACCGTCAACACGGGGCATTTCGCCAGGCTCGTCACCTTATGAGCGACACCGCCTAACAAGTCATGCGTGGAGTCACTTAACCCCTTTTTGCCCATTATAATCAGGTCGATGTCGTAATCCTCGCTGAATTTAACGATCTTCCGCGCGGGGCCGCCGCCTACATAGAAGGAACGGACAGAGTCAACGCCTTGCTCAATGGCATATGCCTTGCTCTTTTCCGCCACTTCCTGCGCGTATTGTCTCATGGCGTCATCCGTAGACGCCGTCTTTTCCGGATAAACAAATGTTACCGATGCTTTCCATAGGTTGTGTTCCCGGTAAACCGACAAAATGAGCAGTTCAGCTCCACATATTTTCTGCATCTCAACGGCCGTTTTCAGCGCCTCTTGCGCACCTTGAGAGCCGTCAACGGCAACCAGTAACTTTTCGAACATACGGCTCATCTCCAATCATTTTGCAAAAGCAATGTCGCGCAGGAACAGTGCGATCTCGGGGAAGAAAATAATCAACACCGCCACAGCGAGCAGCATGAGTATGAACGGCGGCGTACCCCTAACCACTTCGAGATACGGACGCTTGAATACAGCCACGGCGGTGAATATGTCGCAACCGAACGGCGGCGTCGCCGACCCAATGGCCGCTTGGAGGGTGATCAAAGTGCCGACCAGGATGGGGTCCAGCCCGGTACTTTTGACCACTGGTGCGAATATCGGGACAAAGATCAAGATCACCACGATAGGGTCAACAAACATACAGCCGATAAAAAATACAATGGCAATGGTAAACAAGACGCCAATCTGCCCCATTTCATCAATACCGATAGCGCCCAACAACTGTTGCGGAATTTGGGCAAAAGACAGTACCCAGGCGAACGCCGCACCTGCGCCGACCAGGATAAACACCACAGCGGTGACCATGCCCGTCGACTTGGAGATGGAGTAGAAATCCTTGATGGAAATCGAACGGAAAATGACGGTCTCAAGGAACAAGGCGTAGAGCACACTTGCCGCGGCTGCCTCGGTGGGGCTGAAAATACCGCCGAAAATACCGCCGATAATCAGCACGGGAAAACCCAATGGCCACAAAGCGCGTTTGATAGCGGTCATACGCTCTCCCCAGGTCGCGGCCGGTTCGGTTGGCACACCCTTAACGGTGGCGTAGATCATGCTGTAAACCGAGAACATGAACAAAATCAGCAAACCGGGTCCGATACCCGCGATAAACAGCTCAGGAATCGAGGACTTGGATACGACACCGTAGATAATCATGCCGATGCTCGGCGGTATCAAAAAAGCAATATCGCTGGAATTGACGATCAATGCGAGAACAAACGAATCCTTATAGCCTCCCTTAAGCATCCGGGGGCGAAGCGGACCCCCGACCGCCACCACGGTTGCCTGAGTGGAACCAGATACGGCGCCGAACAGCGCACAGGCCGACGACGTGCTGACGGCCAAGCCGCCCTTTAAATGGCGCACAAAGGCCATCACCATGTCGATCAAACGGTCTGCTGAATGTCCCCGGGTCATGATATCGGCGGCGAGAATGAACATCGGCACTGCGATCAATGAAGCCGGGCGGATGCCGCCGAGCATCTGCTGCACCATAAACTCGGTTTTGTCCACATCGCCGAACAACTGCACCACACCGATGAATGCACCGGCAATCAACGGGATCATCATCGGAAAACCGAGCAACAACAACACCACCATGACCAGAAATATAGTCAGAGCCATGATTAAACCTCCACCTCTTGTGCGTCTTGCTCGTGCAGGTTAGTGGACAAATAAATATCTTTTTCCTGAATGTTTTTCACCATAGTCAATGCATACTGAATGCCGGTGACGAAAAATCCCACAGGCACCCAGACGTAAGAAATATAAACGGGGATGCCGAGCGCCGGATAGACTCTCCCTTTTGAGTAGAGATTCAGGATGTATTCAACGGCGTACCAAGCCAAAAACAGCATGAACGCAGCGGTGGTGGCGGTAATGGCGATCATCAATATCTTTCTGATGTGTTGCGGCATCGCGTCGTAGATCGCCGACATCCGGATATGCCTGCCGTGCCGCGCGGCGTATCCGATACCGGCAAACGTCACCAGCAATATAAATATACTGTTGAGTTCTTCGGCAAAAATGAGGGAATGGTTGAAAACAAAACGGCTGATCACATTGGCAATGGTATTAACCGCCATCAGTATCACGCCGGTCGCCATGATTACTTCTTCCAGGCGAGCAATGGCATTGTCGACCATGTCGAGAATGCCTGCTGCATCCTGGCGCTTGTTGCTTGTTTCGTTCATCTCACCGACCCGGTTAATGGCTAGGAAGGGATCAGCAATTAGCCCGTTCAATAAAAAAAACCGGAATCCTGTCTGCAGAGCAGGATCCCGGTCATTTTCAATAAGAGTCAGGGATGCTAAGCGAAATGCCCATCCGCTAACTATTTTCCCCGTCGAGCTAACTGCATTCGCTTAGCTTCTGGCGGCGGCCAAATCAGCCTTCATTTGCTCAAGAATTGCCTTGCCGCGCTCTCCTGCTTTTTCGATGTACACCTCTTCAACGGCTTTAGCGCGTTCAATAAAAACGGCTTTTTCCTCGTCGGTCAGCTTGTTAATCACGGCATTAGGGTTGGTCTCCTTGATTTTGGCCAGGCCCGTTGCATCCATCTCGACCACGAGATCGAGAATATAGTCATGCGCCGCCGAAGCAGCGTTCTGGACCAACTGTTTGTCTTCTTCGCTCAATCCGTCATAAAAGTCCGAGTTGGCCATCACTGCCGTCGTGTATTGAGCATGTCCCGTGAAGGTCAAAACAGGTGCGAGATCATCCAGGCCGTAGGCTTCGATCCAGATCGCGGGGTTCTCCTGGCCATCAACCATATTGGTTTTCAAGGCGCCGATGAGTTCCCCCCAGGACATCGCGATAGGCGAGGCACCGAATGCTTTGTACGTTTCCAACAGCAACGGGGAAGTCATGGTACGGATTTTCATCCCTTCCAGTTCCTCTGGTGTGCGGAACGGTTTCTTGGTAGTGACAACCTGTTCGCCTTCCGGGAACACCGCCAGCAACTCGAGGCCCTGCTCGCGATAGATTTCGTGGAACATCTCGTTCACCGCCTTACCTTCTTTAAAGTAGGTGCGTACTTCCTGAGGGTCGGTCGGTTGTACATACGGAACAAGAAACGCCTCTGCTTCCGGAATCATTGCGCCGGTGAAACCGGGTGACTGATCTATAAATTGCAGCAGGCCCGCCTGCGTTTGTTCCATTGCGTCAGCGGATTCGCCCAGACTGCCAACCGGATATATTTTGATCGTGTGATCGGAATTTTTTTCGATTTCCTCCTTGAATTTCGTGGCAAACAACCCTTGAGGGTCGGTCAGCCCTTCTTCCATTACGTATTTCCATTCGTCAGCCTGCACGACGCCGAACACGGCAATACTGGCGATTACTGAAACGATTCTCAGGACATCTTTCATAGTGACCTCCTTCGGTCTTTGCTTATAGTTAATGGCAGATAGTAAACACCACATATTCCACCTACCTGAAAGGTAGCTCTCTCGTTTGTAATTGAGAATGGAATCGTCTTGATTCCAAAAATATTTTATTATAGTCGAGCGCTTGTGAGCATTGTATATCACTGCGGTAGTTGAGTATATGCGTGTCCGAGCGCATTGCCTGGCCTGCGCCGTTGTCAATTTCGCCAAAGAACTAAGCTTAAACCTGATAGTATTCAGAAGCAGGGTGTCGGTGATGTGCAGGACGGGGTATGGTTTTGAAGCAATCCGTAAGGCCGTCGAGCATGCGTTTACTCCGCGACACCGCATCGTCGTTTTCGCAGCCGCTTGAGAGCTTCGCCGTTATAAGGAGAAAAGCCGTATGACCAGCATCGATAACGAGGCACCGGCTATGGTACTCCGGGCTGACCCGGTCTGCTCGGCCTATGACCTGGACGCGGGACCCGGGCGCCACCGCATCGGGCTCATCGCACTGGCGAGTGACTATGCGTCCGAACGTGATTTCATGAACATGCGCCCGAGCGATGATGTCTCCGTTTTTGTCTCCCGCATTCGCAA
>CAMYOI010000318.1 GCA_947259955.1 uncultured Gammaproteobacteria bacterium | reverse complement strand
CGAACATAACTGTCGCCGGCTTACGCTCGTCCGGATACCGTTCCCAGTTCGCTATATCGGGGGGATCATCGGTATTGTCGTCCGATGATTCGGATGCGGTAGTGGCAGACGACTCGACGTTTGTTATCGACTTGAGAGATTTCAAGATTCGCAGCCGATGACCCGTCGAGTCGACACCAAGGTCCTTTAAAGATTCGTGGTCGAGCTCCGACAGCACGTTCCAGTCGACGTCGTTCTCCTCGAAGGCCTTGGCATATTGGCCCAGGCCGAGTTCCTGCAGCCAATTGGTCACGTCGTCAGGCATCGGGGCAGCCACTTCTCCTCGTTTCCTCGGCGCAAGAAGTGTACCAATCAGCCTGCTCAATGTCTGCTGTGAGGACGCTAACATCGTGGAGACTTGAGTACCCGAAACAGTCTGCAATGGGGTCGTAAGCCGTCTGTTTGGAAATGCTGATATTCCCGTTCCTTGATCGACATCGAACGCCGGCTGTGCTCGAGTAAGCGGACGGACGGATCAGCACGGAGTCGCCTGTGAATGTTTAAGGTTCTGAATCCCAGACCGATTCAAAGATAACGAAGCGACCTTCCGAGAATACCGTGCCCAAGAACGTGTCTAACTCGACGCGTAAAACCGCACCTTTAAAAGCTGGCAGGAATAGGTATGTTACGGATTATTAAGCAAATTTTTCCGCCGGGACAGTACCGTATCGAGGGTTCTTGAGAATTCATATCTTATTGTTTTTATTACTTAATTGGCGGAGAGGGAGGGATTCGAACCCTCGATACGGGTCAACGTATACACACTTTCCAGGCGTGCGCCTTAAACCACTCGGCCACCTCTCCCGCGTCCCGCAAAATGCCGGTTATTCAGGGCGGCGAAGATTAAACCAGAAGCGTAATGGGTGCAATCCGGAGGTAACGTTAGGAGAACCCGTGCTTACAAAGCATCGGGTTACGAGCTACTGGCTTACGGCGGTCCAGGTTCCACTGGCGATGACGTTCGCGGAATTGGTCGCCGTCGTACTCCAGGTTCCGGAAAGCGTGATGATCCCGCCCCGCTCACTGGCGACACCGTTCACCGACACCGTGATACCGCCATTGACTGACAGGATTGCCACCTCCCCGGTGGTCGCGTTGTAAGTGCCATTGCCGGAGAAATTGAAGGCCTGTACGCACTGACCGGTGCCGCCTCCGCTGCTGGAGACCACTGAAAAGTCCACGGTGATGGTGCTGCTGGATTGTGAGATGTTGAGGTTGAACGTTCCTTCGCAGGTGAAAACCCCAGCGACGCCGACGCCGCTGCCCTCCCAGGTACCGCTGTAGCTGCCGGATATGTTTTGCGGAATGGTCGCGCCTTCCGTCGAATCGCCTCCACCATCTGAACTGCTGCTGCCACCGCCGCAGGCGGCCAGCAAAAGATACATCGAAACCAGGAATGTCGAAAATGCAGTTTTCACGAATGAGCCTCGCGGGTTGAATACACCAGTGCATAGTTGAAAGAATCGTAATACATCTTATGTCGCCCTACCAGTACCGTAGTCGAACGTTCGAATGAATGTTATCAGTGGATACTAACAGGATTGCCGCAGCCCCGTATTGGCATTGCCCGCCAAATCGTTGTTAAGTAAAACGAGATCCGTCAAGACGGCGGTAAAAACCGGTGCAACAAAGCTGGCGGTGAGGGTGGGATTCGAACCCACGGAACGCAGAGCGTTCACACGATTTCGAGTCGTGCGCTTTCGACCGGACTCAGCCACCTCACCGATAACTGGTATCAACCGACGGGCCAGGGCACCCGTCGTCTCATGAATTGAAGGAATATGCGGTATTTCCAGTATGGCGCTGTCTGCCAGACATGGGCATCGGGAACGAAAGCGGATAAGCTTACGTATGTTGTCTGGATCTCACAACCCCTGGATTCAATTTTGTCCAACAAGCACCATTCGACATCGGATTCTTCACCATTTTACAAGAGAGGTGCACCCCTGATCCTGGTCCTCGTGGCCATCGCCCTGCTGCCTCTATTTTTGATCTATGATCGTCCTCGCGGCGCCGCCCTGAACGAAGTAAAACAAACCGGAATTTTGAGAGTGCTCACCGTCAACAGCCCGACGACCTACTACGAGGGCCCAGAGCACGCAATGGGTCTGGAGTACGAACTGGCCAGCGGACTCGCCAAAAAACTCAGGGTCGAACTGGCCATGGAAACGGCGGACAGCATCGCGTCTATTCTGCCGCGATTGACTCGGGGCGACTCGCATTTTGCCGCGGCGGGCCTGATCGTCAGCAAGGAGCGTGAACAGATTGTCAAATTTACTCCGCCATACCAGGAAATCCAACAGCAGGTGGTCTATCTGATGGGCCGCAAGCGACCCGAATCCGTCGAAGACCTGGTGGGACGGGACATCTCGGTCGTGGCGGGAAGCAGCGCCGCCCATCATCTCAATGCTTTGAAAGCCTCGCACCCGGATCTGCAGTGGGCCGAAACAAGCGACAAGAGCGCGGATCAACTGCTGTACGACGTCTGGAAAGGCGAGCTTCAGATCACCATTACCGATTCCCACGTCATTGCGGTCGCCCGCCACCACTACCCCGAGCTGGCAATCGGTTTCGATATCAGGGAATCAGTAAAACTGGCGTGGGCGTTTCCGATGAACGGCGACGACAGCATTTACGATATTGCTGTTGAGTATCTTAAGGAACTCAAAGAAAACGGTGAACTGGACCGACTGCTGGAACGATACTATGGTCTGGCCGAGAGTTTCGACTACATCAACGTTTCTGAATACCGGCGAAGGATAGAGTCCGTACTTCCCCGTTACCAAGCGCTTTTTCAGGAGGCCGAGAACCAATCCGGTTTCGACTGGCGCCTGCTGGCCGCGATGGCTTACCAGGAGTCCTATTGGGATCCTGGCGCAGTCTCTCCCACCGGGGTAAAGGGCATCATGCAACTGACGAATGCCACCGCGGACGAGATGAATGTCGATGACCGTACCGATCCCAGGCAAAGCATTATGGGTGGGGCCGCTTATCTCAAAGATGTGAGAGAAAGAATCCCTGATCGCATCCAGGAACCCGACCGGACCTGGTTTGCGCTGGCAGCTTACAATCTTGGCTTCGGCCACTTCGAGGATGCGCGCATTCTGACCGAGAGATCCGGTAATAGCCCGGACACTTGGATAGATGTCAAAGAATTCCTGCCGATGCTGTCGGACCCGGAGTGGTATGAAACGACGAAATATGGCGAAGCGCGCGGTGAACAAGCCCTGACATTCGTGACCCGCATCCGCACCTTCTACGATGTGCTGGTCAGGATCACGCAGGAAGCGGATGCCGCGATCGACGACTCGAGTTAGTTGTCGACCAATCTGCGCGCCTTGAAAAAGTCGGTCAATATTTCGGCGCATTCTTCCCTAAGTACCGCCGAAGACACTTCACAGCGGTGGTTGAGTCTGTCGCAGCGCAGGATATCCATGACCGAACCCGCGCATCCCGACCTGGGGTCCGGCGCACCAAAAACGACTCGCCGAACGCGCGCGTGAATCATGGCGCCGGCGCACATCGGGCACGGCTCAAGCGTTACATATAACGTAGACTCCGGAAGGCGGTAGTTGCCCAATGCCCTTCCCGCCTGGCGCAGCGCAATCATTTCCGCGTGGGCCCCGGGGTCCGCCGAACCGATTGGGCAATTGAAGCCCTCACCGATCAGGTCGCCATCTCTAACCAGGACAGCCCCAACCGGAACCTCGCCTTGGTTTCGCGCCTCCCGGGCGAGCAGAATGGCTTTGCGCATCCAGCGCTCGTCCGTTACTCCCACTCGATTGTAAATGGGCATTTTTTAACCATTAATTTCAATGGTTTAATTGTTGCGGTAAACGATAATGCCATGAAAAATACCATGTTTACAATTTGTTGCTAATCGCTCGAAAAACTGACTGATCAAACGCCGGTTGCCTCTCTTCCTAGCTTGATCTATATTCATATTTGTTAATTATGAATATCGGGAGAGTGATATGGCAACGACAAGTCTTAGCCTGGGTGAGCACTGGGAAGTTTACATCAAGAATGAGATTGCCAGTGGGCGTTACGGCTCCGCCAGTGAAGTTGTGCGGGATGCCCTACGCGCAATGGAAGAGCGCAAAAGCAAACTTGACGCTTTACGAAGTCATTTGGCCCAGGGCGCTGAACAGGCCAGAGCCGGTGAGTTCATTGATAATTTCACAATGGACACACTGATCAACGATCTGGATAACGAAGCCTGATGCCCGGATTCAGAGTCACCCCGAGGGCTCAGGATGACTTGAAAAACATCGGCCGATATACAGAGCGGCAATGGGGTAAACGCCAACGTAATACTTACCTGAAAGCACTCGAAAAACGCTTTGGCTGGTTAGCCGAAAATCCGCAATTGGGCAAACACCGCACGGATGTAGCTGAAGGCTATTACAGTTTCCCGCAGGGCGAGCATGTTATCTTCTACCTGATTGGCGAAAAAGACATTGATATTATCGGCGTTCCGCACAAAGAGATGGATATCATCACTTATTTTCTACCTGACTGAACGATCAGGTATAAGGGTGACATGCCTGATGTTACCAGCTAGGAGTCTTTCAATATGATAATTGCGGATACAGCGTTGCTGTGGTGTTTCGCAACAAGGCACAGCGTGCAGGGAATGGTTGCTCCCTTTCCAAATGCTGTAACGCGGTGGCCGGACACCACAGCAGCGCCCTGTGGGTTGGCCTGTCAGCGACCATGGACAGCGTCGCGGCTTGTTTTGCAAGAGAGTAGGCAAGGGAGTGGCCATTGCCGGCAAGCCGCGCCTTGCCATGAACGCTGGCACGCCAGCTGAATTCGTAATTGTCATATTGAAAGAGTACTAGTACTCTTCTGATCACGGCCCCAGGCAGGCAACGCCAATCGGCACAGGAACCAATATTGAAAAAACCGACGCTGTACATTTTTGCCATCTCGCATTATTGCGAAAAGGCCCGCTGGGCACTGGACTACCT
>CAMYOI010000317.1 GCA_947259955.1 uncultured Gammaproteobacteria bacterium | reverse complement strand
ACCAACAATATGGCGTTGATGGCGGTCTTCGCTGGGCGATAGGTGGGCGAAATAAGCGGAAATTAGAAGCCACGCGCGCTTCTTTAGACCCCGGCGCGGAAGAGCTTCCCATCATTGTCGGTGATGCTCGCGACCGCCAATTTCTCGGTTCTATGGTTGAAAGCACCAAAGTGGTGTTATCGACAGTTGGCCCATATGCACTCTATGGCAAGGAGCTCATCGAGGCATGTGCGGTCAGTGGAACCGACTATTGCGACTTAGCCGGCGAGATACCATTTGTCCAGGAGATGATGGATCGACACGCCGTTCAAGCGCGAGCTTCCGGCGCCAGGATACTAAACTGTTGCGGCGTCGATTCCCTGCCTTCAGATTTGGGTGTCTGGTCTCTCAATGAAATTGCACGAAAGCAGTTTGGCTGCGGGCTCGCGCATGTCACGAATGAAGTGAAGTCATTCAAGGGACTATTTAGCGGCGGTACCATCTCAAGCCTCGGCGGTATGCACAATGACGCTGCGCGCGACGACAAGGTGGCCGACATTCTAAAAAACCCTTACGCCATCTGCCCGCCGGGCCGGCGTAGCGGCGTAACCCAACCGGATATTGAGGTTGTTCGGCGCTCTGAATCCGGCGCATGGCTCGGACCCTTCTTCATGGCGATCGTGAATACGCGGGTGGTACATGCCACGAATGCGCATTTGGACTATCCGTATGGAACCGATTTCACTTACGACGAAGGCTGGGACCTGGGCAGCAGGCCTGCTGCTCGCTTTCTGGCATTAGTTTCCCAGCTGTTTTATCGGGCATACAGATCGGGCCCGATGCGCGCATTGATGAATGCTGTCTTGTTGCCAAAGCCCGGCGAGGGGCCATCAAGAAAAGCGCGTGAAAAAGGCAAATTTGAGTTTCATTTAATTGCTCGAACGCGATTAGGTCATCGATTGATGCTCGTGGTTAGCGGCGATCGCGATCCCGGATATGGCTCGTCAAGTCGCATGATCGGAGAAGTGGCAGTCTGCTTAGCGCAGGACCTGTCGAAAAGTGCTTTGTTCGGCGGCTTTTGGACGCCTGGCGCCGCCATCGCAGAAAGACTCATTCCACGGCTCATTGAAAACGCTGGAATGAAGTTCGCCTTACTGACCGAAACAGGAGACCGTTGCAGTATTGGATCCGAATTATTCGTCAGCGAGGTGCCGAACGCTGGCGAGAGTCGAAACATAGGCGACGCATAAGGATTAACGCACCTATGCGAACGAAAGCAGCACTCGCGATTTACTTCGTTATTGGCGCGGTAAATATTGTACTGGGGGTGAGGTATTTCTCTTCAAAAGAGTTTATGTCTTATCATTCCCAGGCGGTCGGCGCCCCTTGGCAAGAGGTTGATTTGGGCGCCCAGACGTTAATCTTGGCGCTCATGAAAGTCGCTGGCGCGGGGTGGTTTGTCTTGGGTTTTTTCACTATCATTCTGGCATTAGCGGCGTTTAAAACGGGTAGCGCCGTTGCGAGGTGGACGTTACCGATGGCGACGCTCATCTTTTATTTGGCGAGTTTTGCAGCTACTTGGGGAGTATACCAAGAAACAGGAGCGCCAACGCCCTGGGGGCAGTCTTTAGCGATGATTGGATTTGCGTTGCTCGCTTTGGTTATAGACGCGCCTTGGTCCTCGCGTGTTTTGGACACGAAATAATGCAAGCGCTTGTTAGATATAGTGTAGCAGCCACGATGATATGGGGAGAATGGATGGCTAAAATACTTTGCACGACAGTGCGGGCTAATCGCAGCTGGTACTCCAGCTGCGCCTGAGGAGAAACGATGATGGAAGGTATACACCCGAACTTGTCTCTTCTGAAAAATCTCAATCTGCAAGACCTGGATGCGTGTAAGAGTATTTTTGCTGACGATTTTGTTTGGCACTACTTCAATCGACATATACCTGAGTTGGAAGGCGACTATCGCGGTGTTGACGGGTTGAAGAGCTTCTTTGCCAAGCTGGGTGAAAGAAGTGACAGTAGTTTTCGGGTGAATGTAATCGATGGTCGGACGGCTGGCGATGAACTAGTTGTCACTCAAGTGTGCAATTGCATGAACTTGGAAGGCAGCTCAATAGAGTTCGATGCTGTCGTTGTTTGGCGAATCGTCAATGGTAAAGTTGCCGAAGCGTGGGATATTCCCGCAGTCAATACGATTCGGCCTGTCGAGAAGAGCTAGAGTTCTTGTTCCATGTTTGCCAGCCGGACAGCCTCAGATTGAGTCGGACCCGATAAGGCGTCGATCAATTTCGTTGCGGCGAATGTCCGGTTCTGGCGGTTACTGACGGACACCGAGCCGTAAGACCCACGTGTTCAAGCCCCGTTTTCTCGGTCCGCTTTGTCGGCGACAACCGTCGTTCGATAACGATCAGGGATAGAGAATATGAGCATTTCCCAACAGACAGGACCCGACCCACTTCGGCTGTTGCTTCCGAAATTCGCAACCACCATTTATTGCCTTATCTCATCATTAAAAACATTTGATGGAGCGCCGATTTGCCAGAAAACCCATCCTGCCGCCAAATCAGTTATAGAAATACCCGAAGTTTGGATCAAACACATCAACTGCAAGATTTGCGGCATCTTGCGTGTTTGCAAGCCCTAAACCCTGTAGAATCATTTGCGCCTCGCATACCACCGTTCATTTGTTGGTGCTTACATACGGTTCAGTCCATCGGACTGGCGTGTTCGTAAAAAATATTCATTTGAATATCTATTTGAGCATAGATATACTCGATTTACTTTTCGAGCGAGCATTTATTTATGTTCATTCGCACATATTTTGGTGCACGTAAGATGTCGTAGGGAGGAACAGGACTGGGTGATGAATCTTTCGGAACGCCAGGTTGAAATAACCGAATTGCTCCGCCAGGGAGGGTTTCTCGCCGTCGAAGCGTTGGCCGAGCAGTTTAACGTGACCACACAAACCATACGCCGTGACTTAACTACGCTTTGCGATTACGGGCTGGCTCGCCGTCGTCACGGGGGCATCGAAAGACCCGCCGAAGCCGGTAATCTGGCTTACGGATCTCGCCAGATCCTGGCCCGCGGCGCCAAACAGTCGATTGCCCGCGAAGTCGCCAGGCACATTCCCAACAACGCCTCGTTAGCATTTAGCATCGGAACGACACCCGAAGTCGTCGCTAGCGCATTGCTTCAGCATCACGGGCTGCGTATCTTCACCAACAATCTCAACATCGCCATGTTGGCCTGCACCAACCCGACGTTCGAAGTCAACATCGCAGGTGGTCGGGTTCGCAACAGCGACAATGACATCCTCGGGCCTGGCATGGAAACCTTCATGTCGTCTTACATATTTGACTTCGGAATCTACGGTGTTGCCGGTGTCGGTGAGCGCGGCACCTTGCTCGATTTCTACGAGGAGGAAGTCCGCGCACGGCGGCTGATTCATGACAACAGCCGGGCAACGATTCTCGTTCTGGACCACAGTAAATTTGGCCGTACCGCCCACGTCAGGGGCGGCCAGATCGGCGAGGCGACAAAGGTTTTCTGTGATACTCAGCCGCCTGACAATATCGTGAAGATTCTGGAAAAATCAGGTAGTCAATTAGTGATTTGCGGCAAGGATAAAACTGAATGACGGGCATCAACATCAATCACTTCGTGAAAGAATGGGGCGCAATGCGGGCGGTCGACGACGTTTCGTTCACCGCACACGAGGGCACTCTGACGGTCTTGCTAGGGCCGTCCGGTTGCGGTAAATCGACCATACTACGGATGATCGCGGGCCTTGAAACGGTCGACTCCGGTAATGTTCACATCGGTGGCGGGGACGTCACTTTCCTCGATCCGGCAAAACGCGGCGTGTCCATGGTGTTTCAGTCCTACGCGCTGTTTCCGCATCTCGACGTCCGCGAAAACATTCTTTTCGGTCTAAAGGTACGCCGCGTCGACGCAAAGGAGCGGGAATCGCGACTGGCCGATGCGGCGCTGATGGTGGGTCTGGAAAAACTGCTCGCGCGCAAACCGGCCCAGCTCTCCGGCGGCCAGCGCCAGCGAGTGGCGCTGGCGCGGACCATCGTCGCCAAGCAACCGGTATGCCTGATGGACGAACCCCTATCCAACCTGGATGCCAAGCTGCGCGCAGAGATGCGTGACGAAATTCAACGCCTGCAACGCAGCCTGAACCTGACCATGGTCTACGTGACCCACGATCAGACCGAGGCCATGTCCATGGCCGATCAGGTGGTCCTGCTCAAGGACGGCAAGATCGTGCAAATCGGCGCGCCGGCAGAGCTTTACGATCAACCGTCGACAGATTTTGCCGCCCAGTTCCTGGGTACCCCACCGATGAACGTACTGCCGATCGCCGAACTCGATAGCCAGGCTGCCGTGCCAAGCGGAGGCCACTTTATGGGCATTCGGCCCGAGAAAGTTCGTCTCGCCGACTCAGGCCTGACAGTGGAAGTATCGGCCGTCGATTATATGGGCGCCGAGACCGTTCTGCGCCTGCTGCACCATGACAACACCATAATGGCGCGGGTCAACGGCCGTGCCGAGGCCGTCCCGGGTGACCGCCTCCATATTGATTGGAGCCGGGATGACGTGCACCTGTTCGACGAGAGCGGGATTCGATTGAACGATGGATAGTCTACTGCATCACCCGGCTCGGGGATTTGCCCCATGCTGGGGAACTATGAGCACCGGAGGAATTCCGGTCTCTTATTTGAAACCCCAAGAGGAGGAACCAAGAGATGTTTGCAAAGATGAGTAAGACGTTAACCAGACTTGCTATGGCAGCATGTATTAGCGCCGTCACGGTCGTCGCACAGGCCAGCACCGAACTGACCATGTACTATCCCGTTGCGGTGGGTGGTCCGTTGACCCAGGTGGTTGACGGGATCATCGCCGATTTCATGAAAGAGAACCCGGATATCAAGGTCAATGCCATCTATGCCGGTAACTACAACGACGCGCGGATCAAGGCCCTGGCGGCGTTGAAACGCGGCGAGCCGGCGCAGTTGTCGGTGATGTTTTCTATCGAT
>CAMYOI010000316.1 GCA_947259955.1 uncultured Gammaproteobacteria bacterium | reverse complement strand
GCGGATCAAGGATCTCATGGGTGATGAGAGCATCCCGGTGGAGCTGAATGCCAAGATCCGATGGTTTGGAAAGGAGTTTCGATACCCTCTTCAGTTCCGGGATATGGCGCGCAGCGTCCCGCCGCTTGACCTTGCTCGATGCGTCCTTGGCCTGCTGGTTGCCGAAGCCGGAAACAGACTCAAAAATACCGATCCGGCAAATGCGGAAGAGGCCCTGATTCAACTCTATGGCCGCCCCTTGTACGAATTCTTTTTCAAGGAATTTACCCACAGATACTGGGATACCCATCCCGCACAACTGTCTTCCGCCTTCGTCAAAACCAAGATGCCGCGCCTGGTGATAAAGGATGCCGTGGTGAGTGCTCTGCGGAAGGTGGGGCTGGGTAATTCCGCGGACTCTGGGGTGCCCAGTGCGCTGGTGTCGGAGACACTGTACTACTCGCGAAACGGAGCGGAGGCGATGCCGAGAGTTCTGGCCAACGCGATCCGGGAGGCCGGAGGCGAAGTGATGCTGGGTTGCAGTGTAACCAGGCTGGAGGGACCGGGGGTCATGGATCGAATCCGCGTGTCGTTCGAAGATCAAACGGGCCGGCAGTTCGGGCGTGACGCATCGTACTGTGTATCGACCTTGCCGCTGCCGCGATTGATTGAAATGCTGGATCCGGTCCCGCCCCGGGTGGTGCGCCATGCCGCAGGCGAGCTCGGATACAGATCGATCGTGATCTATGGACTTCTGGTCCGCAGGCAACAGGCGATGGATGCGCTCTACGTCTATTTTCGCAACCGCATGTTCCATCGTATTGGCGAGCCGAAGAACGCGGGAATGAAGATTTGTCCGTCGGACCATACGGTGCTCATCGTTGAAATGACCTGCAGCGCAGGAGACGGACGCTGGGAAGGTGATGAAGACACCAGAAAACAGCTCGCCTCAGAGCTGGAAGAGGAGGGCGTGTGTACCCCGGACCAGATAGTCGAGCAGCATATACTTCGATGTGCCGAGGGATATCCTATTTTTTCGCTGGGATTCGAACGGCATCTGAGAACCGTGACTGAGTACCTCGAGTCTCTCGGAGCAATTCGCTCGACCGGCCGGCAGGGTGCTTTCTGCTACCCAAACATGCACGGCGCGATGCGCATGGGCGCGGATGCTGCAGCGCGAATGAACCGGAGCTGATTTTCGTGTCACTCCGAGGCGAAGGCAACTATCGGTCCGTCTCGGTTGCGGTCGCCCTCGTCAGCGTGATCACCCTCGCGGCATACGGACAGCTGGTCACGTTCGACTTTATCAATTACGACGACCCGTACTTCATAACACTTAATGCCGGCGTCACCGGCGGTATGACCCTGGACAATATCCTGTGGGCGTTTTCGACTTCCAGAATGGGCATCTGGCACCCGTTGACATGGATATCCTATCAACTGGAAATTTCCGTGTTCGGACCGGGTAACCCGGGTGCCCACCATGCCGTCAATCTAATTTTGCATTTGTTCAACGCGATCCTAGTTTTGTTTTTGTGTATGCGTCTGACCGGCGCAGTGTGGGCAAGCATGCTGATCGCGATCTTGTTCAGCATACACCCGCAGCACGTACAACCGGTGGCCTGGATCTCGGAGCGAAAAGAGGTGCTGGCCGCCCTTTTCTTTTTTCTGAGTTTGAATTTTTACCTTCACAATCTATCTCAGCCTGGGAAAAAGGGGTTGTATACGCTGTCGATTCTGGCTTTCGGCGCGGCTCTCTTGTGCAAGCCCAGTGTGGCGCCGCTACCGATCATTCTGCTGCTCGTCCACCTGTTTCACGGACCGTTGGCTGCGGAACGGGGGATGGTTTCCCCTTCCCTGAAACTCGATAAGGTATCGTTGCTGAAAATCGTTCGGGACAAGATTCCGTTCCTTCTGCTCGGCGCCGTAGTCAGCGTGATCACGATTTACATCAAGAAATCCGGGCATTGGGCGGAGTACGAGGAATCCCTGCATTTGGGCCGCCGTATGCTGCTGATGCCGATCGGTTTGTTGCACTATGTCAAGACGCTTCTTTTCCCCTGGCCCAACCCGATGTGGATCGAGGCCCCGGATGGTATGCCTTACCTCAGGTCACTGATGAGTGCCGGTGTAATTACTGTCCTCGGAATCGGCATCTGGCATGCTCGAAAACGAGTCCCGGAAATGCTGTTCGGTGCACTGTGGTTCGTGATCATGTGGTTGCCCGTTAGCGGAATCGTAATCGTCAGCAACTACTATGTGGCCGATCGCTATACTTACCTGCCTTTCGTTGGAGGCTTGTTCGGGTTGGTGTTTTTTGCCAGGAAGATTTTTTACTCTGTTTTGGATGCGCCACGAGTGGCGGCGGCCATAGCCACCATCGTCGTATCGGTCAGCACCGTACTTGCATATCAGCAGGCAAGTTACTGGCGCAACAGTATAGATTTTTTCGAACGGGAAACGGTAGTCAATCCGGACAGCGCCGCAGCGCCGCTATACGTGGGGCATGCACTGCTGGTCCAGGGCCGTCACCAAGCGGCGTTGAATACAATACTGCGCGGCCTTGATCAGGATAACGATCAACCTACAGGTCACGTCTTCAAGGGCCATGCTCTTCGCGGACTCGGCCGAGTCGATGAAGCCATCAGTGCCTACAAAAGTGCCATCGAGCACGGATATTCGCACGGTGACGTTTATGTTCATTTGGGGATACTGCTGATGGAAATGGACGAGATCGAAGAGGCCGTAATATTGATGGAGCGGGGGCTGGATCGGTTTCCTGAAGATATTCATTTATTGAATCACCTGGCTTATGTTTACGGCTACAGACTGGACCGCCCCGAAGATTCGAGAAGTCTCTATGAGCGAACCCTGCGCCAGGAGCCGGACAATGTCGACGCGCTGCTGGGACTCGGCGTCATTCTCCTGCGCGAAGGTGAAATAGAAACAGGATCGGCCAAACTGGAGCGATTGTTGCAGCTTGATCCGGACAATGCGCCTGCGCTGAAGGCGATACGAAAATATGGCAACGAATGACGCCCGAGTTCATCGGTACCTGTTATGGGCCGTCGCCCCGAATCCTGTTGAGAAATGCGGGCTCGGATAAACTCCTAATTGCGGCGTCTGCGTCCACCGCGCCTCGACGCGCGGTGCTGTAGTCCTTTTCGGGACAGGGCCGCGCAGCGCGCCGATCCCCCAAGCCAGCAATAGAAGTGGCTGTCAACGAAGCGCTGGATCAGTAATTTCAGCATGGCATGATCGCCAACACTCACGAGCAACCCATGATCCGTTACTCGTTCCACGACGGTACGTGTTTGGCCTTCGGTGATCTCGTCGGCGTCGATCAGGACCAGATCGAATCGATGTTCATCGATATCCGAAAGAAATTTCGAGAAATCCTGAATATGGGTGGCGACGCGTATATCGGTCGAGTAGTGCGGACGGATCAGCCATGCCGTTGCCTCGGACTGTGCGTGCAGAATCAGGCGCGTGTCCATGGGCATGCCGTCCTGGATCCAGTCCACATAGGGAATGACCTGGGTGCCGGCGGATAGTATGACACCGCCGCTTCTGGTCGCGGCAAAGACGCGGAGTTCGGATGCAACATCAGGCTGGAAGCTTGAACCAATATCGTGCTCGGCGAGCTTACCCAGCCATTGTCGGAATCCGCGGGGTGGATTGAACGAAGTCTCCGTTCGTGATGGGATGTCAACGGTGCGCGTGATTGGGTCAGGTCTCCAGGCCGGCGTAGCGCGAGGAGTATAACCGGTGGTGCGAGAGATGGAAGCATACCATCCCCGTTTCGTCAGGCTATCGCATGGAACAACGATCGGCGTTGTAGAATACGGCCATTAATTAGATGCAAGAGGATATGTTGAAGAAACTCACGTTGTGGTTTGCCCTGTTGTTTTGCGTCCCGATCACGCTGATGGCGGCGTGGTCGGCGGCAATGGGCTGGCCGGACAACTGGCACAGTGCCGACTGGTCGTCCGCGCGTATTGCGCCGAATCCTACCGGCAACCGGGAAGCGATCATCCAGGTATATGCAGCGCGAGCCGGGCGATGGAAGGGGGTATTTTCGGTGCACTCCTGGGTTGCAATCAAACGCGAAGGAGCCTCCGGATTTACCCGCTACGACGTGGTGGGATGGGGCAGCCCGGTTCGACAAAACGGCTATCCCGTCGACGGTATGTGGTATGGCAATACCCCAGAGATCGTTCACGAGATTCGGGGTGAGAAAGCCCAGTCACTCGTCGCCAAGATCGATTCGGCGGTCCGGTCCTACCCCCACTACCAGCGCGGCAGCTACCGGGCCTGGCCAGGACCGAACTCCAACACCTTCGTAGCTTGGATTGGGCGGCAGGTTCCCGAGCTTGGACTGGAAATGCCGCCAAACGCGGTGGGCAAGGACTATCTCGGAGAAGGCTTGAGGATTTCAGCGACTCCATCGGGCACTGGATGGCAGATTTCCGCCTGGGGGCTGATCGGGCTGGCCGTGGGATTGAGGGAAGGCATCGAAATTAACATTCTGGGGGCGACCCTGGGTGTGGATTTCGATGACCTCGGGGTCAAGTTGCCCGGGATCGGCTGTGTCTGTTTATCTACCAACGCCGGCTCTGTGCATATCGGCTGATGCGCTCGCACGCCTCCTGCAAACGTTCTTCTCCCAGAACGGCGCTGATGCGAATCAATCCTTCGCAACTTGCGCCAAAACCGGCCAGAGGCTGTACTGACACGCCCTCGTGCTCGAGCAAACCCGCGGCGAACGTCATCGAATCGACGCCAAGTTTCCTGATGTCGAGGATGACGAACATGCCGCCGCCGCCGCTGTAGAGTTCGGTGCCGGAGACGCTACGCAGCCCCTGCACGACGACCTTTCGCTGTCGCTTGAGCCGGTTCTTTATCTCGTTGGTAACCGCGGTTTCATGAGTCAATGCGTGCCGGGCGGCATCCTGTGTAAAGGCGGGTAAACCATAACTCATGCACATATTGAGATTATATAAGTGCTTTGCCAGATCCCGCGGGCCGATTGCCCAGCCGATTCGCCACCCGGTCATGCGGTG
>CAMYOI010000315.1:1348-6393 GCA_947259955.1 uncultured Gammaproteobacteria bacterium | reverse complement strand
CAATCCCATAAAAACAAACAGCGGGATTGCAATAAGGACGTTGTTTGTCATAACACCAAACAGGCGCTGTCCGAGCGCACCTAATAAAGCCACATCGAAGTGCCCGGTAGCCCATCCGATTCCCGCGAACAGCACGCCAACACCCGCTATTGTGAAAGAAGCCGGATACCCTCTGAGGATCGCCGCCACCAAAACCACGAACATCAGAATGTCAAGATATTCCATCATTCTGATTTACCTTTTGCAGACTCTTCGATGATGTTTGCGATACCTTCAATGATCAAAGTTACGCAGAACAGCGGGATGAGTGTTTTCAATAAAAATGACGCGGGAATTCCTCCAACTGACATAGCCCCTTCAAAGATCTTCCAGCTATTCAAAACCGAGGGCAAGGTAAACCAAAAAATCACGAGAGAGGATGGAATCAGGAGCAATATCGCGCCCAAGATATTGGTAATGCTCTTTCCTCTCTCGCTTAGTTTCGCATAAAAAATGTCAACACGGACATGGTCATCTTTTAACAATGTATATCCCGCTCCAAGCATAAATAGTGAAGCGTGCATGTATAGAACACCTTCATTCAAAAAGACGAAACTTATGCCATACACGTACCTCAGTATCACAATTGAGAATTGTAATAGCACCATTATCAATGCTAACCAGCAAACAACAGATCCGATTACAAAGTTTACGCATTTCAATATCGGCAGTATTTTGAGCATTAGGGGGCCCCCATCGTTGATGGCGTACTAAAAGTACTCAGGATGGATACGAGTAATCGAGCTCGCGGGCATTCATTACGCCGTTGTCCGCATACACCATGTAGTTGGATATGCTGGCCCGGTAAGTCACAAAGCTTTTTGCCGTGCGCTGAACGAGTTCGTCGTCAGATTCCAGCAACTCACCAATGACCTCGCCGGCAGCGTTACCCATTTTGACGATGATGTCTTCCGGAAGCATCCTGATCTTGACCCCCTTCTCTTCAACCAACAGCTTCAAAGCGCGTGCGTGCTTGGTCGTGTACTCGGTCCAGACGTCGTTGTAAAGTGAGCCGCAGGCGTAGGCCACGGCCTGCTTTAGATCATCGGGCAGCTCATTAAAAACTTTACTATTTACAACACACTCTTCTGCTGATGACGGTTCGCCAACGCCAGGCCAATAATAGTTCTTAGCCACTTGGTCAAATCCAAGAGCGGAATCCGACCAGGGCCCGATGAACTCGCCAGCGTCTATCGCGCCAGATTGCAGCGCCTGGAACATGTCGCGCCCGCCCATGGCTTGGACCGCGGTCCCAAGCTTTGCCATCATTTCTGACGCAAGCCCTGTCGTGCGATACCGAAGTCCCTTGAGGTCGTCCGCCGAATTGATCTCTTCACGGAACCAACCGAACCACTGTGGCCCGGAATTGCCGCACAAAAACGGCTTCAAATCGAACCGGGCATAAAGTTCATCGTACAGGGCCTGCCCGCCACCGTGAACGAGCCAACCCAGCTGTTCGTCGGCTCTAAGCCCAAACGGTTGGGATCCAAACAGCAGAAAGCCAGTGGATTTGGAACCCCAATATGCCGGGACCGCGTGATAGAGGTCTGCGGTGCCCTCAGATACCGCATCGAAAACCCCCCGGCCGGGCACCAATTCTCCGGCGGCGTAAAGCTTGACCTGAATTCGACCGCCCGAAAGCGTTGTAATTCTGTCCGCAAGCAATTGTGCGGCGACACCCGGGCCCGGTAAATTTTTCGGCCAGGCGGTAACCATTTTCCACTTCCGCACATCCTGCGCTATGGCGGGGGCGGCGAGTGCAACTGACGCGACGGCGCCAGCACCGGTAACTTTGACGAAATCTCGACGTTTCATAAGTTTCTCCGTTGTTAGGGTAAATTTGCGTGACTTTCTACAGGATTGCTGGAAGGTCCAACTCTTTGTCTCGCGCGCAATCTAGCGCGATTTCATAACCCGCATCGGCATGGCGAATAACACCCATCGCCGGGTCATTCCATAGAACGCGACGCAACCTACGCTTCGCGTCATCACTACCGTCTGCGCATATGACAACTCCGGCATGCTGACTAAAACCCATCCCGACGCCACCGCCGTGATGCAGGCTGACCCATGTCGCTCCTGATGCGCAGTTGACAAGTGCATTCAGCAGCGGCCAATCGGAAACGGCATCTGAACCATCTTGCATCGCCTCCGTTTCTCGATTGGGTGAGGCTACCGAACCGGCATCAAGATGATCGCGACCAATGACAATTGGTGCTGAAAGCTCGCCGCTTCGAACCATTTCGTTGAAGGCCATACCCAGGCGATGGCGATCGCCCAGGCCCACCCAGCAAATACGGGCGGGCAGGCCTTGAAACGCAATACGCTCCTTCGCCATATCGAGCCACTTGTGAAGATGTGGATCGTCGGGAATGAGCTCCTTTACTTTTGCATCGGTTTTATAGATGTCCTCCGGGTCGCCCGAGAGCGCAACCCAACGAAACGGCCCAATTCCCTTACAAAACAGCGGTCGTATGTAGGCCGGTACGAACCCAGGAAAATCAAAGGCATTCTCAAGCCCTTCTTCGAAGGCCATCTGCCTTATATTGTTGCCGTAGTCAACCGTAGGAATCCCGCGACTATGAAACTCCAGCATCGCCTGCACCTGAACCTTCATTGAGGCACGCGCAGCTTTTTCGACTGTTTTTGGTTCGGCTGTGCGCAGCATCTTCCACTTCCCCATTGTCCATCCTTGGGGCAAATACCCGTTGACTGGATCGTGGGCGGAAGTTTGGTCGGTAACAATATCCGGTCGTATGTTTCTTGCGGCAAGTTCCGGAAAAACGTCGGCGGCATTCGCAAGCAGGGCGACAGACTTGGCCTCGCCTGCACGAGTCCAACGCTCGATCATTTCCATTGCCTCATCAAGGCTGTCTGTTTTCTCGTCTACATAGCGCGTGCGCAGACGAAAATCAATGGAATCGATGTTACACTCAACCGCCAGACATGAGGCGCCGGCCATTGCCGCAGCCAACGGTTGGGCACCACCCATACCACCTAATCCGGCGGTAAGGATCCATTTACCTTCCAGATTGCCGTCATAGTGTTGGCGACCTGCTTCCGCGAAAGTCTCAAATGTACCCTGAACAATACCCTGACTCCCAATGTAAACCCATGAACCGGCGGTCATTTGGCCGTACATCATCAGACCCTTGCGGTCCAGTTCATTGAAATGATCCCAGGTCGCCCAATGCGGCACCAGGTTGGAATTGGCGATCAAAACGCGAGGTGCATCTTTATGGGTCTCAAGTATTGCCACAGGTTTCCCGGACTGAATAAGCAGAGTCTGGTGTTCCTCCAGGGTTTTCAACCGGTCGACGATAAGATCAAAGTCCCTCCAGGTCCGCGCCGCCCGTCCTATGCCACCGTATACCACCAACTCATGGGGGTTTTCAGCGACATCAGGATGCAGATTGTTCATCAGCATTCGCAATGGCGCTTCGGTCATCCATGTTTTCGCATTTAATTTCGTGCCTGTCGGCGCCTTAACTTCACGATCGCTGTAAATACTTTCAGTCATGTCATTTCGCCCCGTACTTAGATAAGTGATTAAGTGCAAGCTCTTCAAACCGAAGCAGCAGATTCTTTAGATAGGGTCGTAGCTTTTCCGCTTTGGCTATCGAATAGGTAAAAGGCTGTTCTTCCGCCTCGAGATATGTGGATTGTGCAAGCTCCAACTGCACCGCATGAGTTTGTTTTTCCGGATTGCTGTAGTGGCGGGTTGTCCAGCCACCCTTGAACCTGCCATCAATGACGCAGCGATATCCATTCGATGAAGCCGACCCGATCAGTTCTTCGATAGCCCGGCGCATTACAGGTGAGCAACTCCTTCCGTCATTGGTGCCGAAATTGAGGTCGGGTAGAACGCCATCAAACAGAAACGGAATTTCAGAGCGAATAGAATGACAGTCGAACAGGACGACGCTGCCATGCAAGTCAAGTAACCGCTGGATCTGCTCTCCCAAACGCTCGTGATAGGGCGCATGATAATTGGCTAACCTTGCGTTTATTTCCGGTTCCGTTGGTTCTTTGCCAGCAAGCCAGATCTCGTTTCCGTCAAAATCCGTAGTCGGCACCAGGCTCGTTGTGTTCTGCCCTGGATAGAGAGATTCTCCGCTCGGGTCCCGGTTCGCATCGGTGACGTAACGATGGAATGTTGCATATACCCTCGTCGCATCCGGCAGCAGGTCTTCATACAACTGATCGACATGCCAGTCCGTGTCTTCGAGCTTGCGCCCGGTCTCGTTTAACTTTTCAAATGTCGATTCCGGAATCCAGGTCCCGACGTGCGGGGCCGCCAGAATCACAGGGGAATTACCCTCTGTTACCTCAACGGGCGAAATCGGGGTGGGGCCCGGATTCATTTTGTTCTTCAGACATTTCCCCCGCCATGAATCTTGCGGGACAGCATGTTGTAACCGGCGTAGTAACAGAGCTCTGAAATCGAATCCGCATCCCAGATTGCAAGATCCGCTCTCATGCCAGCGACAATGGAGCCCCGATCATCGTCAAGACCAAGTGCCTTAGCCGCATTGCGCGTTACGCCTGCGATTGCTTCCATCGGTTTCAATCTGAACAGCGTGCATGCCATGTTCATGGCAAGAAGCAACGAGGTTATCGGTGATGACCCAGGGTTACAATCTGATGCAACCGCGATCGGTACACCCGCGGCACGAAACATTTCAACTGGAGGTTTCTTGGTTTCCCGCAATGTGTAGAATGCGCCCGGAAGTAGAACAGCAACCGTTCCATTCGCTACCATTGCAGCCACTCCGGCCTCGCTCACATATTCAAGATGGTCAACAGAAAGAGCCTTGAATGACGCGGCCAGTTCAACAGCGCCGATATCCGACAACTGACCGGCATGTAACTTAACCGGCAGACCAAGCTCGCTGGCTACCGCAAAAACTCGAGAGATTTGGGCGTTGTCAAAGCCAATAGATTCACAAAAACCGTCCACGGCATCCACAAGTCTCTCCGCGGCTGCCTGCCGCAAGGCCGGGATG
>CAMYOI010000315.1:0-1263 GCA_947259955.1 uncultured Gammaproteobacteria bacterium | reverse complement strand
AGTTGGCGGGCCACCCGCAGCATGTTCAGTTCGTCTTCGACCGTTAATCCGTAACCAGATTTTATCTCGATGGTGCCGACGCCTTCACGAACAAAGGAATTTAAGCGTGCATTGGCACTTCTCAGTAAATCCTCTCGAGTAGAGCGGCGGGTTTCAAGAACCGTGGAGAAGATCCCGCCACCCGAATTAGCGATTTCCTCATAAGTCGCTCCTTCTAGACGCTTTACAAACTCATGGGCCCGGTTACCCCCGTAGACCAGGTGAGTATGGCAATCGATAAGTGCGGGTGTGACCAGCCGTCCGCCTAATGCTTCCCTGGGCCATTTAGAGAAATTGCCAGGCAAATCATCTTCGGGGCCAACCCAGCCAACCTTGTCTCCATCGATAGCAACTGCGCCTCTATCTATTACGCCCCGGCCGGCCAAATTTTCGTCTACCGGTTGTACCTTCGCGTCAATTAGAACACGTTGTTGCAAAATATAAATCGCCTGTTATTCTTAATAGAATGAATATAATAGTAATATCACGATTTTAATATTGCAATAACTTTCTAAATCGAAGAATCATAAACTATTAAAACCGAATCTAAGATATATGCGACGCAAGCGTTGATGCCAGAAGGTTGGCGCCAAAACGTCCTGATAGGAATGTCCGAAGATGGCAGGATAAGTCGCGGCCAGGACAATAAGCCCCGGCCGAACGACAGCTCAATCGTCGCGGTCGATACGCTGATCCCGGGTATCGTTAACCTGCACAGTCATAGCTTCCAGAGGGCTTTCGCTGGCCTGACGGAAAGCAGGGGCGAAGCGTCTAATGACAGTTTCTGGACCTGGCGCAAGAGAATGTATGACTTCCTACAAGTCATCACTCCATCTGACTTGCAGGCGATAGCGGAACTAGTCCAGATGGAAATGCTCGAAGCAGGCTTAACCCACCTGCCGGTCTTGTACATGCAGGCGGGCGCCGATGGACGCAATCATGAGGAGAAACAGGCTAGGTTTGGATGCGATCTCGACAGCTTCCATGAGATTACGAGTGGCGTATCCGAGATACTAAAGAATGCTCCACCAGATTGTAATGCCGGTATCGCGCCGCATTCATTGCGGGCAGTCCCCGCCAGCGCGCTTAAGACAATCCTTGAAACTCACCAACAAGGCCCCGTTCACATTCACATCGCTGAGCAAAACGCCGAGGTACTGGAGTTGCAAGAAGTTTATGCCGCTCGTCCAGTGGAATGGTTACTTGCAAATGTCGAGGTTGACA
>CAMYOI010000314.1 GCA_947259955.1 uncultured Gammaproteobacteria bacterium | reverse complement strand
TTATAGTTCCAGCCATATAGAACAGAAACGGTGGTGCACCGTCCGTGGAGATTTGTGCGATTTTTCCGAACACGACGGTAAATATGACGGTGGTCAGTAGTGGCTGTAAAAAATGCCAAGCCGGGCCTAATATGGTCTGCTTGTACTGGGCCACGAAGTCACGCCGGACGAAGAGCATTATCAGATCTCGATACGCCCAGAGTTCCCGTAGTTTCAGATCCATAAGACTGCCGTGCGGTTCGATGACGGTCACATGTTCATGACCGAAATACTCATTGTGCAAGCTTTCGTTGGTTTCTTTCACTGCTTCAATTTTGATACAAGTCGCCGTTCAGGCGAACCCAGTCAATCAGGGACTCGATGCCGGTGCGGGTATTTATTTCTGGTTGCCAGCTCAGCATATTATTGGCTTTGTCAAGATCACACACGAATACCGGCTGATCCCCTGGGCGCCAACCTTGAATATTCGTGACGGGTGTTTTCCCAGTGTACTGCGTAATCATTTCCAGCAACTCGAGAAGCGACAATGTGTTGTTCAGACCACCGCCTATATTGAAAGCCTCCCCAGACACTTCCGCGCGGCGGTCAATTGATGCCTGATAGCATTCGATCAAGTCATCGACGTGAAGCACGTCGCGCAGCTGCTTGCCGTTACCGTAAATCGAGATTGGTCTATCCGACAATACGGCGATGATGAACCAAGCCACCCAACCCTGGTCCTCGGCACCCATCTGATGGGGTCCGTAAATGCAGGATTGCCGAAAAGTCACGGTATTCAAACCATACATGCGTCCGTAATCAATGGTGTACTGATCTGCAGCACCTTTCGAACAACCGTATGGTGAATGAAAGTCCAGGGGCTGCGATTCGGATACTCCCTTCGCCTGTGTTTCATATTCGTACCTCTTCTTCCTTTCGACGATACCCAGATTTCCCATTTTACCGTAGACTTTGTTAGTGGAGGCGTTGATTAAGAAGGTATTGGCGGAATTGCTCCGAATTCCCTCGAGTACGTTCAGCGTGCCCAGGGCATTGGTTTCGAAATCCGTCCGAGGGTCCCGCACGGAAGTCGTCACCGCGACTTGGCCCGCCAGGTGAATCGAGACCTCAGGCTGATATTTCCTGAAGCTCCTGTTGACAAGGTCTGCGTCCCTTATATCACCCTTGATAAAACGAATATTGTGGCGTTTATTTAGCCAATCGAGATTCGCGTCGGCTCCTTTGCGGGAAAGGTTGTCGAAGATAATGACTTCCCATCCGTTCCGCGAGAAGAAAGCACTCGTATTAACGCCGATGAATCCGGCGCCACCGGTAATCAACATTGTGCTGCCGGTCATCGGGGGCATGTTACCGGAATGAATTTCGACCCAAAAGATGCTGGAAGGTTTGAGAAAATGACGACCAGAACAATTTCTTGACGTGTTGTACAGAGTAACGGTCGTGTACTAATTGCCGTGCATTTGCGCCTAGCGTTTCTCTCAAATGCGGATCTGCAACCACTCTCATGATGGCTTCGGCTATTGGCTCGTGAGCGGTGTCGACCAAGTAGCCGGTCACATTATCTATGACGAACTCCTCAGGGCCGCCGCAGCGAGTCGAAATGACAGGAACGCCACAGCTCATGGCTTCAAGGCCCGCGATGCACAGACCTTCCTGGTGGGAAGGAATAACGAAAACATCCATTCGCGACAGTACTTTGGGCACGTCATCATTTTGGGTATAGTTCAGGATTGTCACGACATCACCGAGTCCATAAGCATCGATCCGCCTTCTCAGGTCCTGTTGGCCACCCTCACCCACCAAGATTGCCGCTATGTTTACGTTACTTTTATGACATTGAGCTATTGCGCGCAACAGGAGACCGATGTTTTTTCTGGGATCATCCAGGCGGCCGACAAAACCAATCGTTGGCGCCTGCGTGGCACTTACGCCGGAAATATTGAACCTATCCGTGTCGATGCCCATAGGCAACACACCAATCAATGCAGGTTTCGAAAGCAGGCTGCTCAACATCTTCTTCGTATGTTCGCCTTCTTCGTATGTTCGCTGAGTGCAACGATTGTCCCGCCGCTTGCCAGAATCTTCTTTTCAAGACGCCCTGCGCAGCGCGTAGTGATCAACCGATCGAGAATTTTTCGATACCAGGAAAACTCGCCGGCTCTTTGCACGCGATCTTCTGCCCAGTCTGTTGCAACCCAAGACCAGAACGGCACCGCGTTCATCGCATAGGGCGTCGCAGCCAGGCAATTCCCCGATACCGACAGGTGGACATCATGTTGATCAATGAGGGCACGCCAATATTTTGTCAACCAGTAGTGGGTGCACTCAAGTTCCGGGAACCAGGCACCGAGAGCATGCGCCGGGGAATCCCGAAACCGGCTATGTTTTCTACCAATATCGCGCGCCGCTAAACGATGGACAGGCACCGACAATTCGGCTGACAAGCTGTACGGTTGGTAGTAGGCAAAACTGGAGTCGATTCCCCGCTCTTTGAGAACGTCTGCAATGAATCCCGCCATCCTGGGAACTCCGCCGCTGATAGGCGACAGCGTAGATATCAGTGCCTTCGGCATTCATCTCTTCGCCGAACGTTCACGCAGTCGCTCGTGGAGCCATGGCCATGACGGTATACGCCCAGCGTCGCGCCCAGTGACAATTTTCTGCTCGTAATTGCGGAACACGCCGCCACATGTCCAGATCGCTTACAGACTCCAACCATCTGTTTATAGGCACAGTAAAGCCGGTCTTGTTTCGTGTGGACCACTCGGCAGGCAGGTCACCACCAATCTTTCGGGCGATTGCTTTCTTCGTGATCTCTCCGGCCGCAGACTTGAGCTGTGGTGCGATATTTTCCAGGAGCGCGTGCGCAACCAGTGGCGTTCGCACCTCCAGCGAGTTGTCCATAGAAGCCCAGTCAGAATCCCGCAGCAACTGGTTCTTCATGTACAGGCTGCTCTCAAGCGTAGCCGTTCGCACGAAAGCATTGCCCGGATCAGGTTCGATCTCGGATTCGATCAGCGCCAAAGGCCGCAAAGTTTCGAGTCCCGCTCGAGTGAGTTCACGACCAAGAATGTCCTCGAGCTCCCAAGGCATGAACAAACCTCGTCGCACCAGGTATGCCCCGGGCCAAGTCTCAGCCAGATCCGGGAGCGCGGCCAGCTTCGGATTCACTGGCAGCCCCAGTCGTTTGAACGATTTGAGGGTGGCGCTCGCAAGTGAATTGAGGCCGGGCACTTTCTTGCTTGCATCAAACACGGCTTGCCAGCGCGGTACATCGAAGAACGACGGATAGCCGCCGAAAAGCTCGTCACCTCCGAGCCCGGACAAAGCGACCTTGAGGCCGCACCGCGACGCCGCCCGGCTAATCAACCAGGTATTCAGGCCATCAATGCTGGGCTGATCCATCGCCCCCATAAACGCAGGCAGCGCGGCCTTGATTTCGGACTCCTCGATTACAACGGTATTATGAGTCGCGCCGTAAGTTGCCGCGATACGGGCCGCCATCGGCGCCTCGTCATCGTCGAGACCGGTATATTCTTTGAACGATCCGGTAACCGTCCGGATTTGTTGTTGACCGGCCTTTGCCAGTAACGCAAGAAGGAGGCCCGAATCAATGCCTGAGGATAGAAACAGGCCAACCGGCACATCCGATGCCAGGTGTTGCTTCACCGAATCGAGGAGAGCTCGTTCGATCGATTCCAAATTGTCATTCTCTCTAGTCTCCTCGCTTTTCGCATTACGAAAAACTTCGCCCACACTTGCGAATCGATTTATCTGCGGACTGCTTCCGGCTTTCAGGATCAAAGTACAACCTGCAGGCAGAGCTCGTATCGAGCGGTAAAGCGTAAAGGGCTCGGGAATGTGGCCGAAAAGATAAAAACCCACGAGTCCGGCCGGGTCCTGCTCCTTCGAAGTGATGTCGGCCTGGAGCAGTGTTTTGACTTGAGATGCCATCCTCAGGGTCGAGCCGTCGTCATGGTAATACAGAGGTTTGATGCCATAGAGATCGCGTGCACAAAACAGGGTTGATCGTTCGTCATCCCAGATTGCAAACGCAAACATGCCGCGCAATCTGGTCAGCATGTCATTACCGAATTCTAGATACAGATTCAGTAAAACTTCGGTATCGCTGTGACTTTTGAACCGGTAGCCCTTTCGGATCAACACCTCCCGAAGTTCCTTGTAGTTGTAGATTTCCCCATTGAAGCTGATGACGGTCTTACCATCGTCCGAGGCCATGGGTTGCGCCGCGCGTTCCGAGAGATCAATAACCGCCAGACGGGTGTGCGCCAGGCCTATCGAACGATCGTGTCGGAGCCACTCCCCGCTACCATCTGGCCCGCGTTTATACATGGTGGAATTAACGCGGCTCAGCTCATCGAGATCGACACGGGGGACGTTGGGTTTATACGGGAAAATTACGGCGATGCCACACATGATCTAGTGTACGGTCTCAAAAATTGCTTTACGTTTGTCTTGAGGTGATTGTCTCCTTCGGAGTATAGATATCGACTGGATCGCCACGTCGCCAAGCTCCTCGCGAAGACATCTGAAGTCAATGCGAGCGCAGCGAAACAAACCGGTCAAATACACTATTTACACCCGCGGGGCGCGCCTCCCACAGGCGTTGCCCTTGTCTTGGGAACCCATTAGTTGACTATGCGTTGTGATATTCATAGATGACTTTACAGGGAAAAGCAGATTCACTCTCTACTTAGTAGAGTATCGAAGTATTCAATCGTTTGCCGAAGGCCTTCGCTTAATTGTACCGTTGGTTCCCATTTTATTTTCTCGATAGCCAGAGAGATATCAGGACAGCGTTGAGTGGGATCGTCACCTGGCAACGGTTTGTAATTGACTCTGGACGCGGAGCCGACAAGATCTATGGTTAGTTCGGCAAGTTCTTTTACCGTGAACTCGACCGGGTTTCCGAAGTTCATGGGGCCTATGAAGTCTTCCGGAGTGATCATCATACGGGCCATTGCCTCGATCTGATCGTCCACGTAGCAGAACGAACGCGTCTGGGAGCCGTCTCCGTAAATTGTCAAAGGCTCGCCCTTCAGCGCCTGGACGACAAAGTTGGATACGACCCTGCCGTCGTTGGGGTGCATCCTGGGCCCGTAAGTGTTAAAGATTCGCAAAATTTTTATGGGAAGATTGTGCTGTCTGTGATAGTCCAGAAAAAGCGTTTCAGCGCATCGCTTTCCCTCGTCGTAGCAGGCACGAATTCCCACGGGATTGACGTTTCCCCAGTACGCCTCGGTTTGAGGATGTTCCTTGGGATCGCCGTATACTTCACTGGTCGACGCTTGCAGGATCTTCGCGCCCAGACGTTTGGCAAGACCGAGCATATTGATCGCGCCATGCACGCTTGTCTTGGTTGTTTGGACCGGGTCGTGCTGGTAGTGGATGGGCGAGGCGGGGCACGCCAAGTTGTATATCTCGTCCACCTCTATATACAGTGGAAACGTCACATCATGGCGAATCAATTCGAATCGATCATTCCCCATAAGGTGTTTGATGTTGTCCTTGTTGCCTGTAAAGTAATTGTCGACGCAGACAACCTCGTCGCCGTTTTGCAGCAGCTTGTCGCAGAGATGGGAACCAAGAAAGCCCGCACCACCCGTAATCAAAATTCTTTTTGTATTCATGTGTCGCCTCTGACGGATAGCCTTCGATTCATATTGATCGTTGCCAGCCCTATACCCATGAAGGTAAATAGAAATAATGTATTGGCCGGCACCTGAATATTGAAGTCGAAGAAAGCATGGATCACTGCAGTCATAACCGCAAGGCAAATGCCGAAAGAAATCCCTTTGATGAACGGGTCGCGTCTGGAGCGGTAAGTTCTCCGCATGATAATCAGCCAGGACAGGAAGATACCTGAGAATAGAGTCAAACCGATAACCCCCTCATTGCAGATAGTTTCGATATAGTCATTGTGTACATGGTGATAGACAAGCGGCCGATACTCCGCTGACTTGTAAGCGGGAAAAACGAATTCGTACGTGCCGGCACCAGAACCGGTCAACCAGTAATCAACGGCCAGTCTCAAGGAGTCGCGCCACTGCATCCATCTCTCGTCGCCAAAAATGTTTTGCACGGTGAATTTCGAAAACAAATCACTTGTGCCAAATATCAAAATGGACGTGACAACAGCGCTGGAAACCAGGAAAAACACATGGTGACCGCGGCTGGACTCCCCACGAACCTTTGTAGCCCCTAATATAAGCCATGTCAGCACCATTGCGGCAATGAAAGCTACCGCAGCGCCCCTGGATTGCGTAAACATCAGTACCGTCAGGAGAACCAGAATGATACCAAACATGCCGAGCAGTTGCCCATTGAGCAAAACATACAGGCCTCTCAATCCGCTTTCATTCAGAATCGAAAGGCAAACTCCGATCATTAATGACAAACTCATTGTGATATAGAGCGCGAAGTGATTTCGGTTGGTATATGTACTCCGAACGACAGCTTCCGGATCAGCGGCATACTCGATGAAAACATAGAAACTGTGAAGTAGCGCGAAAACGGCAATCAGAACAATTGCCACTCTCAGTTGAATTTGGTGTCTGAGAAGAAACAGCATCATTGTAAACATGCACACATACATCAGCCTCTTCAAAAATTCATCTGCGGTTGCGAATTTCTGCGTTGATAGTGGCAGAAAAGGGCTATCCGGTTGAGCGAGCCGGTATGTTGCGTATGACTTATTGCTGAGAATTTCCACCATGCTTGCAGGCAAGGGAATCAATTGAATGAGGGGCCATGCCACCCATGCGATCAACAAGAGGTAAATAGGCTTGTAGTCCCGAATTAAGAATGATTGATGTTGAACGACCCTTGTGAGACAGAATATGGAAAACAGAAGGAATACCAAACTTTCCAGTCCGTACCAGAACCTCGGGCGGAAACCGCCGAGCATAATCGGGGCCAGTAGAGCGATGAGGATGGCGAGCAAGAGTAGTACGTATTCAGACTTGGCAATCAAGTCAAATCGGGGGGAGTCTGTCTGGATTGCCGTTTGAATTTTTACCGGGAGTACAGATTGTGCTTTGGTAAATGCAATTCATTGTCCCATCGACTCTCGACGGCGGTGTCGTAT
>CAMYOI010000313.1 GCA_947259955.1 uncultured Gammaproteobacteria bacterium | reverse complement strand
CTCGCTGGCGACCGTGTTGGCCACGGACTGGTTTGGTCATATAGGCCCCGGAATCGCCGTGGGAGTACTGACCGTACTGACCCTGATCTTCGGAGAGATCACGCCCAAGAGCCTTGCCACCCGCTATTCCGAGCGGATTTCCCTGTTCATTGCACCGTTAATGCTGGGCCTGATGCGCGTGATGTATCCCCTGGTCTGGTTGTTCGGCCGCTTCACCACCTGGGTGCACGGTCTCACTGGCATTAAGGGAGACCCCACGGTCACGGAAGCGGAGCTCATCAGAATGGCCGACCATGGCGAAAAGGAGGGGACCATCGAGCACGGCGAACGGGAGCTGATCGAACGTGTATTCGCCTTCAATGATCTGACGGTGCGCGACGTCATGACGCCCCACAGCCAGGTTTTTGCCCTGGAGGGAGAGCGCACAGTGAAAGACGCGCTCCCCGAGGTCATGCAGCAATCCTATTCACGGATTCCGATCTTTCTGGGCCAGCCTGATGAGATTCGCGGCGTGCTGTTTCTGCGGGACGTGTTTCAGGCGCAGGCCGAGGATAGGGACGGCGAAAAGTTGAAGGATATCGCCCGTGAAACGGTATTCGTGTCCCAGTATCAACCCATCGACGAGCTCTTTGCCACACTGCTGCGCAGGAAGCGCCATCTGGCCGTTGTCGTGGACGAATTTGGGACGGTTCGCGGGATTGCGACGCTGGAGGACATAATGGAGGAACTGCTTGGCGAGATCTATGATGAAAGCGACGAGACCACGGCCGAATTCACGTCGATGCGGGACGGGGCGATCCGCATCGACGGAACGGCCGAAGTGCGGGTGGTGGAGCAGCACTTCGGCATCGATCTTCCGGGTAAGCCCACCGACACCATCAGTTTCTGGATCTTGAGCCACGCGGAGCGCATACCCCGGGCGGGAGAAGAAATCATCACCGACGGTTTGAGGGTGATCGTCGAGAAGGCGTCGAGCCGGCGCATCGACCAGGTGACGCTGGAACGGGCTGAAGCCGATGGGCCTGGCAACGAAGCTGCGGAGCCTGGCTAGCAGCCTCGTCCCACCTGGGCCGGCAGCTGATCCGTAGGGGTACACTAGGGTTGGAGGGTATGGCTAATTCAGGTGAACTGCTGTTGAGCCGTCGTCACGGACAACAAGCCAAGCAGGCTGAGAGGGCAAAAGGCGAGTGGCGAGGTAGGAGTGTCACTCTGACACTCCTCGCACTGAAGCAAGTCTTCTGATTCGCAAGCTGGAGCCTGGATGTCGTGGTCTGCGACAGAGCGCCAACGAAGTTTTACAATCTGCCCGACGCCCCTTCGTTCCCCGCAACAACCTGGAGCGCTAACATTGCTGTGGATTATACGCAACTGGAATCGTCGGCGGATTCTGAAAAGCGCGGATACGTCGGAAGATGCCTGGCGGATGGCGTGGTCCGATCTACGCCTGCTTCGGCGTTTGAACGATATGGAACAGCAAAGGCTCCGCGAGCTGGCCGCGCTTTTCATTCACGAGAAGTCCCTGGAGCCGGTTCAGGGTCTCTTGCTCACGCGCCGTATGAAGCAAACCATAGCGCTCCAGGCGTGTCTGCCGATCTTGAACCTCGGCTTCGACTGGATCGATCACTTAGTGTCGGTGGTCGTATATCCCGACACGTTCGTCAGCGAGGTCACGGAACGCGACGACGTAGGGGTGGTACATCATTACCGGCAGGCCCGCAGCGGCGAATCCTGGGAGCGTGGCCCGCTTGTTCTATCGTGGGCCGACATCGAAGCCGGCCTGGGGGAAGACGGGTACAACGTCGTTCTTCACGAAGTCGCTCACCGGCTGGACGCGCTCGACGGCGCCGTCAACGGGAAACCTCCACTCCACGCCGGCATGCGTGACCTGACATGGCGTGATTCGTTGTGTGCAGCGTTCGAGGATTTCACGCGCCGAGTCCGGGCGAATGAAGATACCCTCATCGACCCTTACGCAGCGGAGTCACCCGCCGAGTTCTTCGCGGTTTTCACCGAGGCTTTCTTTGAGACTCCGCACGGCGTCATCGCGGAGTATCCGGCAGTCTACGAGCAAATGGCGGCGTTTTACCGCCAGGACCCGAGTCGGCAGGGCTGACTGGAATGAGAAACGGTGAGGGCACCCGACAGGTTGTCAGCGATACCGTGCATCTTTCTGTCAGTCCCGAGGATGGTGCCAGGGTTTGCTGCGCCCCAGCCGTTGCAGCCCTGGTGATCAGGCGCATTTTTCCGCGGTGTTGCCACTGAACGCGGCACGAATGCACATCATTGCATACTGTATCCGGCGCCTCACCACAGATCGTAGCGCGGTTCCCATGTCGGAGAGCGCTTGGCTGCGCATCCTGTGTGCGCGTTGAGTGATGCGCTCGATGTCTTCGAGGGTCAACTCGCCGGGCTTCATGTTGTGTGCCGTATTCATTAAAAGTCTCCTTTAATTAAGGTTGGTTTCTGTATGGCCACCGGTATGAATTCGGTGGCATCGACTGGTAATGAGTGTACTTTGTTGCCGTTTGTTTGATAATATCAATCAAAGTAACAATACTTATGATTAATATTCACAAATATTTGCATGAGTAAACTCGAAGAAATGACCGCTTTCGTGCAAGCAGTGGAGCATCGCGGCTTCTCGGCGGCCGCGCGCGAACTGGAACTCTCGCCCTCGGCGGTCAGCAAACAAATCAGCCGTCTGGAGGACCGGCTCGGAGCGCGGCTGTTCCACCGCACCACCCGTCAATTGAGCCTTACCCAGGAAGGCCGGGCGTTCTACGAGCGCTGCGTCGCGGTGTTGGACGAGATCCAACAAGCGGAGCAAGCGGTATCGGAGCTACACGGACAGGTGCGGGGCGTGTTGCGGGTAGTGGCAATCGCGGCATTCGCTCGTGCCCATCTGCTGCCGCTGTTCCCCGAGTTCATGGGTCGTTATCCCGAGCTCAAGCTTGAACTCCGGCTCAGCGAACGGCCCGTGGATTTGATCGATGTCGGGGCCGACGTCGCGCTGCAGCTCAGCGAAATGATCGATGATGAATCATTAGTGGCGAAAAAATTGTTTACCAATCGACGATTGGTGTGTGCGGCGCCTGCTTATCTCGACCGATACGGCACACCCCAAACGCCGGAGGATCTACTCGATCACAATTGCTTGACCCACTCATCATTCGTCCATTTCAATGATTGGGAGTTCGAGGGCCCGAACGGCACCAAGGTGCTGCATGTCTCCGGAAATTTCGAGGCCAACAGTGCCACGGCGTTGTATGAGGCCGTGTTGGCGGGCGTTGGTGTGGCGCGACTGGCGACGTTTCTGGTCGGCCACGATCTATCCACTGGTAGGCTGGTGCCGTTGCTGACCGACTATGTGCACGAAAAATCTTCGTTGCTGGTGGTCTACCCCCACCGCCGGCATTTGTCCACAAAGGTGAGGGCGTTCGTGGACTTTCTTAGTGAGAAGTTCACACCGGTTCCTCCATGGGAGCGCGGGACTTAGTAAGTGAAATACGTGCCCCGTCTTCCGCGGACGTATTCGGGCTCCAACGGTCCGGACCTGTATACATTAGCGACTACTGTTCGACCCACCTCGGCAGCGCGGCCTCGGGTCGTAAGCGCCAGTTCGTCTAGATTCTGCGAAGGTCCGCGACGAGTGTGCGACACAAGGGGTCTTTTGCTCACTCCCATCGGATCTCCATGTTTTGACCATCGTGTAACTTGAATCGCCAACGGCTAGAACTCACCGGGGTAAGAGATGATGCGATGGGGGCTGGTAAATTTGTTCGGGCGAGTTCACGAACGCCAATCGATGACCATTGGAACAAAATTAGCGCGCGACGAGACTGATCCGGCAAAAGCAACCCTACTTTGTCATCCGTGAGTGTGACTACTTGACCCAAGCCGAGTTCGGTGCTTCCAATTTGGTGCGTACTGACCCCTATACTCTCAGCGAATAGAGACAAAGTTGGCTCAGTAAAATGATAGAAGCGTAAGATGCCCCCTATGTGTGGTGTAACAACAATCGCAATGTCAGGACGACCATCTGCATTGAAATCGCCTACTCCGACAGGGTTCAACCAGCGGTTTGGTCGACCGAGGAAAGGCGTCATCGCACGTCGAGTAATATTATTTTTAATGATTCCGAAAACCGACAACGACGCCCCGAGATTAATATCACTCTCTACAACCAGAATTTCATCTCTGTTATCACCGTCCAAGTCCTCAAGTCGTGGCGCTAAATCCTCGAACACTCGTGATGGGGGTAGCTCGAACTCCACGATATCACCGTTATACATCTCAACTCTGAGTTTCGATGCTTCCAAGTCATCCCCTAAAACACCATGCTTATATCGAGGCGTTGGGCCGGCGAGCCAGGCAAGCACAATATCTCGGTTCCCACGAACTGCGCGACTTTGTGGTAACTGATCGGGCTGCTCAATAAGGGCATTTTCGCTTGGTAATGGATCGACTTCCCGAACAATTAGTGTATAAGCTAACGATGGACCCGAAATCCCTATCAAGACAACTAAGGTGATCGGAACGTTAAAGTTCACTCAATTTAATCCTATCCATTTTACCCACCAAAGACGTACCCCAGTATTTCTAACTGCCGCAAAGATCAGCATAAGGTCGAGGCTGGGCAGTTGCCCCAACAATTCAATTGGTCCGCTTGAGTATACAGCGGAAGAAAAGTCCTCCAATTTCCAAACAGCATTCTGGCCATTCAGAACCATTCGGTTTGATCGTGCATCAGTGAACCCGGGTGATTCTTCTATTTCCGGTGTTCACCGGACAACAGTCTTTACTGGGGCTGCCTATCCCGGCGCTGGCTGGTCCAGGCCCCGCTGAACGTGCTCGCTGAAACGTTGAACCATCGGAAATTGCGATGTTGCATCCGCGTGGCATCAACCCGCCGCCGGCCAGTAGTGGCTGAGTTTGACCTCGTATTTACCGAGTAGACTCTTGAGTCCCCGGTTGTGTGTAAAAGTGAATTCACCAAAAAACATCTCTCCACGGCACACGAAAAAATCGGCGCGGACGTGGTCGATGTCCCTGCACAATTCCTCCAGAGACCGCAGCACCGTCGAGTCGGGCCG
>CAMYOI010000312.1 GCA_947259955.1 uncultured Gammaproteobacteria bacterium | reverse complement strand
TATCGGACGTCTTCTCGAATTTCGCCGCGCAGTGCGCACTCGACACCCGGCTGCACTTCCTGGCGGGTGACGTCCTGTATCCCGAACTAATCGACCCCGTCGACGTAAAGACGATTTCGTCCGTTTTTTCTTGTAATAATCCACCAATCATAATAATTTGCCGCCGAGCAGCATGTATCAGGATTAATTCCCACATGTGTAATTCGAGTCGGGACCCGTCCGGATCCACCGCTGGAGGAAAAAACGCAATGCATAAGAAACAGCAAAACAAACTAATTCGAAATCCCGATCGCAGGCAGTTCCTGCAGACTTCCGGCGCGCTGGGATTCGCCGCGGCCGCCGGTGCGCTGCCACAGATCGTCTACGCGCAGGGCAAGAAGATCCTGAAAGTTCGCGCCTACGCCGACATGCGCAGCCTGGACCCCGCGCTCTCCCAGGGAATCACCGACGAGGAAATTCACAGCTGCATCTACAGCAAGCTGATCCAGTACAAGCCCGGCCGTGAATGGGGCTGGCAGCTCGACGCAGCGGAGTCCATAGAGCAGTTAGACGATACCCACATTAAGTTCAAGCTCAAGCAGGGTATTATGTTCACCAACGGTTACGGTGAGATGACCGCCGAAGACGTCAAGTACTCCTTCGAGCGGATACTCGACGAAAAGGTCGAGTCCACCAATAAGCCGGACTGGGGCTCACTGAAAGAAGTCGTCATCGACGGCAAGTACGAGGGCACCATCGTATTCGACGAGCCCTACCCGCCCGCCTGGAACATCGCCCTGCCCTATACTCCGGTCCCTACATGCACAAGGACTGGCAGCCCAAGCAGAAGACAATCCTTGCGCGCAACCCGGACTGGCACGGCGGCTCCGCGGCCTTCGACGAGATTCACATTTTCCCGATCGACGACGAGAACACCGCGCAGATCGCCTTCGAATCCGGCGACATCGACTACACCCGGGTTTCCCTGAGCGCGGTGGTCAACCTAAAAGCATCACCGCCGGAGAACTCGACCGTTGAAGACTATCCCTCGCTTTACTACGTTTGGGTGGGAATGAACGTCGAGAACGAGGTGACTTCCAACCAGAACCTGCGCAAGGCCATCCAGCACTGCATTGACGTGCCTTCGATTCTGCAGGCGTCCTACTTCGGCGCCGCCGGCGCGGCCACCGGCATCATCGCGCCTGGGCTAATCGGCCACCGTGAAAAAAGTATGGTTCCTCCCACCGCCGACATCACCAAGGCGAAGGAATATCTCGCCGCCGCCGGCATGGACAGCGCCTCGGTCACGCTCGATGTTCTCAACAAGGCGGCCAACGTCACCACCGCACAGGTCATTCAAGCCACTTGTGCACAGGCCGGTATAACCGTCGACGTGAACCTGCACGAGTCTGGTGCATTCTGGTCTCTCGGAGACAAGAGCGCCGGCGAACGCTACAAGGATGTGCAGCTCATCCTGAATCGCTTCTCCATGGCTCCGGACCCCTCCTATGCCACGGCGTGGTTCGTCACCGATCAGCGCGGCATCTGGAACTGGGAGTGGTACAGCGACGCCGAGTTCGACAAACTGGAAGCGGCTGCCAAAGCCAACTCCGACCAGGCCGCACGCCACCAGATGTATCAGAAAATGCAGGACATGATGGAAGAGAGCGGCGCCTACCGCTTCATCACCCACGAGGCGACGCCGGTGATCTATCGCAACACCATCAAACCGGCGTTCCGGCCGGACGGCCTGCCGCTGCTGCGTAACTTCTCCGCGGCCTGACCGGCCCCGTTCGGGGGCGCGAGTGCTGTTCTACCTGATCAAGCGCCTCGCGCTCGGTGTGGTTATCGTCATGCTGGCGGTGACCCTGCTGTTCTGCATGATCCACCTGGTGCCGGGCGATCCGGCACGCATCCTGCTCGGGCCGCGCGCGACGCCCGAACTCATCGCCAGCATGTCCGCCCGGATGGGTCTCGATCAACCGCTGCCGATTCAGATCCTCCTGTTCTTCGGCAACCTGTTTCGCGGCGACCTCGGCATGGACGTCATCACCAATCGGCCCGTCGCCGACATGGTGTTCGGTCAGCTGCCCTACACGCTCTGGCTGATCTTCACCGCCATAGGCTTCGCCATGGTGATCGGCATCCCCCTCGGCTGCTACTCGGCGCTGCACCGTAATACGCTGATCGATCGCGTCACCGGCGTACTGTCGGTCGCCTGCATTACCGTACCCGCCTTCGTGGTGGCGCTGTACTCGCTGCTCATATTCGCCGTCACTTTGAACTGGTTCCCTGCGGTGGGCGCCGGTGAGAAAGGCGATTTCTGGGATCAGGCAAGGCACATCGTACTGCCCGCCCTTGCCATCGGCCTGTCCTGGATCGGCTACCTGGCGCGGCTGGTGCGCGCCTCCATGTTGGAGGTGATGGGCGAGAACCATATCCGCACCGCGCGCGCCTACGGCCTGCCGGAGAGAGTTGTGGTGTTTCGCTATGCCCTCAAGCTGGCGGTTCTGCCCACGGTCACCGTCATCGGCGTCGGCATGGGCTTCCTGCTGTCGGCGGCCCTGTTTACCGAGATCGTTTTTGCGCGCCCCGGAATCGGCAAGCTCATCTTCGATTCCATCACCACGCGCAACTATCCTGTAGTCATGGGTTCGGTGCTGGTCAGCACCGTCCTGTTCGTCATCAGCACCACGTTGTCCGACCTCGTCAACGCGTGGCTCGACCCGCGCATCAGGTCGTCGCTGTGATCGACATCCTGCGGCGCATAACCCACGAGCCGCTTGGCATGATCGGGCTCGTCCTGGTCGTGCTGATCGTGATCAGTGCGCTGCTCGCCGGCGTCATCGCGCCATACGACCCCATTGAGCTGCGCATTGTCGACCGACTGCAGGGCCCCTCGGCCAGCCACCTGCTCGGCACCGACCAGCTCGGTCGCGACCTCTTCTCGCGGGTACTGTACGGCGGTCAGGTCGCGCTCAAGGTGGCGCTGATCTCCATCGGCGCCGCCCTCGGCGTCGGCGTGCTGCTGGGCATGATCGCCGGGCTCGGACCGCGCTTGCTGGACAACATCATCATGCTGTTCTTCGACACCATCCGCTCCTTCCCCACCGTGATGTTATGCTGTTCTTCGACACCATCCGCTCCTTCCCCACCGTGATGTTCGCGCTCGCCACGGTGGCGCTGGTCGGCCCTTCGCTGGAAACCGTCATCGCCGTCATCGTGGTGACGACCATCCCCAACTACGGCCGGGTGGTGCGCACGCAGACGCTGTCGATCAGGACCAACGATTTCATCAAGGCGGAGCGCGCCATGGGCGCCTCGATGGTGCGTATTCTCGGTGTGCACGTGTTGCCCAATGTGATCGGTCCGCTGATGATCCTCGCGTCCATGGACATCCCCACCGTCATCGCGTTGGAGGCGGGCCTGAGTTTTCTGGGCATGGGGGTCAAACCGCCCACGCCGTCCTGGGGCAGCATCCTAAACGACGGCTACACCCTCATCCGCAACACGCCCTGGCCCATCATCGCGGGGAGCATACCCCTGGTGCTGATTACCCTGGGCTTCACCTTTCTCGGCGAATCGCTGCGCGACCTCATCGACCCCAAGCTCAGGAGGAATATTTGAACGACGCGGTCCTCACCGTTCGGGATCTGTCGGTGCACTACCACACCGACCGCGGTGAACTGAAGGCGATGCGGCACGTGAACATGGATGTGCCGGGCGGGTCCATTGTCGGCGTCGTGGGTGAAAGCGGCTGCGGCAAGTCGACGCTGATCTCCTCAATCATCCGGCTGCTCGCATCCAACGCGATTATCCCGTGCGGCAGCATCACCTTCGAGGGCCGCGACCTGCTGAAACTCCCCCAGGACGAGATGCGCCGGCTACGCGGCGACCGCATCTCCATCGTGTTCCAGGACCCGATGTCTACCCTGAATCCGGTGCTGTCCATCGGCCGCCAGATGGTGGACATCCAGTACCGCAGCAGGGCGTCCCGCGCCGACAAGAGCAAACGCGCAACCGAGATGCTGGCCAGCGTCGGCATCTCCGATCCCGCCAGCCGCCTCAAGCAGTTCCCCCACGAGTTCTCCGGCGGCATGCAGCAGCGCATTTCCATTGCCATGGCCCTGCAGGCCGAACCCGCGCTGCTCATCGCGGACGAGCCCACCACCGCGCTCGACGCGACGCTGGAAGTCCAGATCATCCACCTGCTGAAAAAACTGCAGACCGACATCGGCTGCTCCATCCTGTTCATCTCGCACCACCTCGGCGTCATCGCCGAGCTCTGCGACTACGTGGTGGTGATGTACGCGGGCGAGGTGGTTGAAGAAGGCACCACGCGTGATGTGTTTCACAACCCCGCGCATCCTTACACGGAAAGCCTGCTGCGCTGCGACCCGGCCAGCATCGCCACCAAGACCCGGTCACTGCCGACCATCCCTGGGGAGATCCCCGACCTGGTTACGCTTCCGCAAGGCTGCATCTTCAAGAACCGATGTGAGCACGTCATGACGCAGTGCGAAAACTTGGTGCCGGAGCGGATCGAGTCCCACGCCGGACACTTCGTCAGCTGCCACCGCGCAGCCAAACCCGGCAATGACTGACGTCCTCGAGGTCAAGCACGTGCGCGTGCGCTTCCGCGTGAAGTCCAATTTTCAGGCGCTCGTGCAGGGAATCGAAGACCCGTTCATCGATGCCGTACGTGACGCCTCCTTCGCAATCGTGGAAGGCGAAACCTTCACCCTGGTTGGCGAAAGCGGATCCGGCAAATCGACGCTGGCACTGGCGGTCGCCGGTCTGCTGCCCGCCGAGGAAGGCTCTATCAGGTTTGGCGGCGCCGAGGTCACCACCATGGATCACACCGCGCTTCAGGCCTACCGCAAACAGATCTCTTTCATGTGGCAGAACCCGGTGGGGTCATTGAGCCCGCGCCTCAGCGTCGGGTCGCTGATCACCGAGCCCTACAAGATCCACAAACTGTCGGAGCGCGATCTCAAGGCATAGTGTGCGCGGCTGCTCAAGATTGTCGGTCTGCCGCATGAGTTTTCGACGCGCTACCCCCATCAGCTGAGCGGCGGCCAGGCGCGCCGGGTCGGCGTAGCGAGGGCGCTTGCGTTGAACCCGAAACTGATCATCGCCGACGAACCTACCGCCGGGCTGGACGTCTCGGTGCAGGGTGAGATCCTGAATCTGCTGAACCGGCTGCAGGACGAACTCGGCGTGGCCATGTTCATCATCACCCACAATCTCAATATCGTGCGGCACATCTCAGACCACACCGCCATCATGTACCTGGGCCGCTTCGTCGAACTCGGTCCCACCGACGATATCTTCGAGCAGCCGAGACACCCCTACACCCTGGCACTGCTCTCGGCCAACCCCGAACCCGACCCGGACGCGGCAATCAGCCGCATCGAACTGAAGGGCGAGGTGCCGAGCCTGATGGATCGGCCGGCGGGTTGTGAATTCCACACCCGCTGCCCATTCGTCGGCGATGGCTGCGACACCACCCCGCCTCCCCTCTTTACCGTCAGCGGCGCGCATACCCTCACCTGCCACTACCGTCGTGGATAGCCCCATGCGCTGCGTAGTCGCCCTCGTACAGCACGAGACCAATACGTTCTCTCCCCTGCCCACGCCGTTGAGCGCATTCGCGGGCGGCTCCGGCCGCACGACTCCGCCCAAGGGGGATGAGGCCGTGGACCAGTACGGTTCCGCCGACTTCGCCTTCGCCGCCATGCTCGATGCCGCGAAGGCTCGGGGCGCCGAGGTCTCGGTTCCCATCGCCGCCTACGCCGAGCCCAGCGGTCGCGTCACCGACGCCGCTTTCGATGCCATCGCAACCGCGGTTTGTAATGAAATCGCGACCGGATGCGACGCGGTGCTGCTGGATCTGCACGGTGCCATGGTCACCGAAACTTTTGACGACGGCGAAGGTGAACTGCTCAATCGCATCCGGCAGGTCGATGCCAAAGTCCCCATCGGGGTGGCGCTCGATTTTCACACCAACCTGACCCGGGACATGGCGGCCAACGCCACCGTCATCGACGGCTACCGCACCTACCCGCACGTCGACATGTATCAAACCGGCGAGCGCGCGGCCCGTTCGCTGTTTCGCATCATGGACGAAAACCTGTCGACCCGGACCTGCTGGCAAACGCTGCCGATGCTGACACATATGATCCGGCAGACGCCGGCGCGGCAGCCCATGAAAGACATCATGGACCTGGCAATCGCGGCCGCCGATTCGGGCCGTGTCATGAATACCTCGGTATTCGGCGGGTTTCCACTTGCGGACGTGCCTTACGCTGCCTTCGGCGTACTGATTATCGAGCCTGAGGACGGTAACCAAGGCGAGGACCTGGTCAACGATTTATGCCGTATGGCGTGGCAACGCCGTGCGGATTTCATTTTCGAACCGGAAGACCTGACCCGATCCGTCGAACGCGCGGCCGGGTTGACGGACTACCCGGTCGTCCTCGCCGACCACGGCGACAACTGCGGTGCCGGCGGCAGTGCGGACGATCTCACCGTGCTGGAAGAGATGTTGAGACAGGGGCTAGCCAACATCGCTGCCGGTCCTGTCTGGGACCCTGAAGCAGTGGGGCAAATGGTCAAGGTCGGTGAAGGCGCATCAATCAAACTGCATGTCGGGGGGAAAACAGTGGTGCCCTCGATCGGCCAAACCGGGCACGGACTTCAACTCGAGGGCGTGGTTGCGAAGATCACCGACGGCAGGTTTGCCATCACGGGCCCGATGCAAACCGGCCTCGTGGTCGACCTCGGCCGGACCGCCGTACTCGAGACCCCGGTGCTGGAACTGGTGGTCAGCGAGGAGCGCTGGGAACCCTACGACACGGGCTGCTTCACCCACGCCGGCATCGACCCGACGCAAAAGAACTACATTCTACTCAAATCGCGCCAGCACTTCCGCGCCGGTTTCGAAGGCCTGGCAAGGCACATCATCCTCGCCGCAGGCCCCGGGGTGTGCGGTTCAGACTACAGTCAATTCAAATTCAGCAATTTGACGCGGCCTGTCTACCCGATCGATCCCGGCACACCGACGCCACGGCAGGTCTGCCGGATCGAGCACAGCGGCTGAAGGGTATTCTGCAGATGCACCGTCTTAGGCTACAACCTGCGGGTTGGCGGGCGACCAGATGACCTACAGAACGTGCGTGAGCGGGTCGACTTCTCCTGCGTGCACTGAAGCCACGATCCCACGGTCCAGGCGTCGCAGATCACGCACCAGTTGACGCGCCACCAGGTACTGGAAATGTTCTGCGAGTTCGGTGTGCTGGTTGTAGAGCAGTTCGAAGGCCGGCTTCGGCAGCGACGCCACGACCACCGGCGTGAGCGTGCGGCAGGTGGAGTATCTCCGGCGGTCGTCGATCAGCGACTGCAGTCCGAACACATCCCCCGCGGTCAATACCCCGAGGTCATCGAAACCGCGACCGGATTTGTGCGTGTGAGACACCCGAACCTGCCCGTCCATCAGAATGTAAAACTCGTGGCCTTTCTTGCCTTCTTTCAATAGCACGTGGTTGGCCGGGAACCGGTCCACGCGCAATGCCCACTCGAGCACGGTGATGTCGGATTGGGAAAACCCCTCGAAGACCGGATTGGTGCGCAGGAATTCAGGCAGATCCATATTCAGGCTCCACTGCGCGCGGCTATGCCGAGCAGGTTTTTGGCGACTTCGATCAGCGACGTTCGTGCAACCGCTGTTGCCGGATCCGAGTCTCCCTCGATTTTTTCGTTATCGATAAACGCAACCGTCTTATGCAGCCGCGCGGACAGGTCTCGGCACAACATCTGCAGGATAACGCTGGTCAATGCCGGTGAGCTTCGCCGCAGTTCGATGAACTCGTCATGCGACAAGCTGAGTAGAACGCAGTCATCGATTGCCACCACGCTCGCCGCGGCGGGGGCGGGCTGAATCATACCCATTTCACCGATCCACTGGCCCGGTCCGAAATCACCCAGGATTGCGCACTCATCCGCGGACTCCAGACTGACCCTGACGCGGCCGGTGCAAATGAAGTACAACGTATCGTTCTCGATCCCGGACGAAATGACCTGATCCCCCGAGTCGAGTTCGATCTCGGAAACCGTTCGAAGCAGAAGTTCGAGCGCCTCGTCCGCCACTTTTTCTAGAGCGGGAAACCTATTTCTTAAAACGTCAGGCGTCATCGACCGGGTCTCGGCTGTCATTTGACAAC
>CAMYOI010000311.1 GCA_947259955.1 uncultured Gammaproteobacteria bacterium | reverse complement strand
TGATCACCTGCTTCTCTGCGGTCGTCAGCAGGACTAGATATCCCTCCATCCGGTCAACAACTTCGCTCCAGGTGTCCATCCCGCGCGGCTGCCGGGTGAATGCGTTACCGATCTGATGACAGAAATGGCACTGGCTGACGAATGCCTGACGAATCCCAGGATCACGCCAGTCCAGGGTCGCCGCATGAGCCGAGGCCGTCAAGCTAGCCGACAGCGCCTCCGGTGCCGCGAGTTTTTCTATAGCGAAATCCTCGCGCACGATGCCGTTAGTGTCGAGCTTCACTAGTTTGGTTGCGTCGCTGAAATACGGCGTGCGGACCCGGAGCTGCAGCTCACCGGAAATTCCGGTTTTGATCCGGTAATTGCCGGATGGGCCGGTATAAACCGTGATCCGGCGGGTCTTATCGGGAGCGGTCGCGGTGACCATGGCCCCTTCAATTGGCCGGCCATCGGTTGTCATGACCGCCCCGTTCAATTCGCCCGCCGAGCCCGGTAGCGCCACCAGGAAAACCGCCAGGCCAAATGTCGTTCTTGTCGACATAATGCGAAATCCGTAGAGAGCACGATGGATCCGCTAAGTATACGGCGTATAAACGCGGTTTTGCATGAATACGCGTCCGCTTGTGCTCCCGGAAACAGCGGACCGGGATTACCCCGACCCGTGTTCACTTCATTGCCGTCGTTCCATAAATATCGAAGATGTTTCTACATCAGCCTTGATCCACACATCGAATTTGCGCACGTTGCTGCAATTCGGTCAAACTCGGAACAAGGTCACAGTCGGCACAATCCGGCGATTCGCAAACATCACCATTTAAGTTATCGCAATCCTAAATCATCTGGTTCTTGGAGAACCTCGACTACATTTTTGTAGTATATACTCCTTATGGGTCGGTCATCTAAAATAAGATTTTCAACTAGTTTTGAGATTTTATGATTTCCCAGTGTTATTCGATCTTTTGCCCCTCTTGATACTTCTGTTTCATACGTAGCAGCTTCCAGAATAACCTGATTTATGTGCGTGTCCTTGAAAAAGAATGTACGGTATCTACTTCTCTTCATTTTAAATTTTGATCCGTGTCTTAGCGACAGTTCTGCGATAAGGTGCTGACCGTCATACGTTGAAATAGATGATTTTTCATCACTACTACTTATATCCACAGAGATATTATTACCATAGGTAGGATATCCAAAAATCTGCTCAGAATGTTTACGCGCAACAGTGCTAGTAATAGCTAACTGAAGGGCGAAGAAACCCAAAGAAGAGAACATTCGCTCAAAGATTAATGGAATTACTGGAATACGAATACTTGAGTCTAATAATACTGGGATAGACAAAGCTATTTCTCTATATGGGCCAACATCGCATTTCTTGTAATCAAACACGGTTACACCAAGTAAACATTTTTTCCCTAGAATACTTACTGGCCTAACCCTTTTAGATTGAATTACGGCATTAACCCGGTCAATCGATGCCGGGAAGAAAGCCATGTAGGCGCGAGACTCTGTGTATCTTACGGGCACATTTATGCTTATACCCTCAACTAAAACGGTATTTGATACACCTGATACCATCATTGCCTCAAGCTTGTTGTTTATAGAAATATTTTCCATTTCATTTCTAACTCAAGAGTACCGAGTTCTCACCTGATATCACATATGTGGGCGATGGCCATAATAGTCATCAATCCACTTTTCTGTCAGCTGATCCAACTCGTCTATTTGTTCCTGAGAATAAGTTTCGGGAGCGAACTCCATTTCAAGCCAGGAGATAAGACGGGTTTCGATCATCTCCACTGGGAATTCTGGATAGTCGCGATGGATTCGTTGCACGGACTCCTCAATGGAAAGCCGTTGGTCATTTTCCCAGATCAGCTTGCGATTGACAGCGTCGACATCCACATTTTCCAGTAGCGGCCAAATGACTTCCCGAACTTCATCGGAAAGTTGACCACGGGGAGAGTCCATATACTCGAACAATCCTTCGATGAAGGGGTTGTTCTCGAATACGCTTCCTTCATTGTGCTTGCTCATGGATTACGGGCGCCACTTGCGGATTACCGGCTGTGTCCTCGTTTCATCGCCAGTCTGGAGTGTTCGATGCTCAGGGCGACCCATTTGCGACTCCACTCCTTGAAGCGCTTGTAGTTGCTGATTTGGCGGCGAATGTCGCTAACACATTCTCGGCGAATATACTCAGTGCGGCTTTTCATATCAAGCGTATAGCTTAGCTGATAGTAAGGCCCACTCTGGGTATTGGGATCTTTGTACTGGCGGGTCAGCGACCCCGGTCGCATTTCCCCGATCTTGGCCAGTTCTGCCTTGATTTTGTCAATACGTTTTTCAATTTGAGCGAGTCGTTTGTCGGTCATGGGTGCTGAGATATGGTTTGGTGAGCATATAGCATATATATGCTATATTTCCAAAGCAACCCAACAGCAAAACAGGAGCAGGCAAATGCAATTGTGGCTCTATTGGTGGGATGCGATCTGGTTGCTGCGTCCGGGGTGTTCACGCCTGCGGACTTTTTTGTGGTTTGCCACCTGCGTGGCCGGCCTGACGGTGCGCACGGACCTGCTGGGCGTCACCAGCATCGTGCGTGCCTTAGGACTCCATGAACGCTACTACGACAAGCTGCTCGATCACTTTCACGGCACCGGCGTGCACCTGGACAAGATGTCCGCACTGTGGGCCCGGGTGGTGCTGCGACTGTTTCCCGACCCGCTGCGTGTCAACGACCGGCTGGTGTTGGTCGGCGACGGCATCAAGGTGCCCAAATGCGGCAAGAAAATGCCCGCCGTCAAGCTCCTGCACCAGGAATCGGAGTCCAATACCAAACCCGAATACATCATGGGGCACTCCCTGCAGGCGGTCTCGGTACTGGTTCAAGCCGCCAACAGCGTGTTCGCCGTGCCGCTGGCCATCCGCATTCACGAGGGCCTGGTGTGGTCCAACCGGGACAAGCGCACCTTGCTCGATAAAATGCTCTCTCTGCTGAATATCGTCGATATCCAACAACCGTTCTATTTTGTCGCCGATGCGTACTATGCCAGCCAAAAAATCATCAACGGCTTGCTGGATCAGGGCAATCACCTGGTGACCCGAGTCAAATCCAATGCCGTGGCCTACAGCCCGTACTGCCACTGTGGTTCCATCAAAAGAGGTCGGCCGAGAGTCTATGGTAAGAAACTCAAGCTCAGGTCACTGTTCAACGATAATCAGGCGATGGAACAAGCCACCAGCCCAGTCTATGGCGACAAAAACGTTACCCTACGGTATCGGGCCTGTGATTTGCTCTGGCGGCCCGTGGGGCGACTGGTGCGCTTCGTGGTGGTCGTTCATCCCACCCGAGGGCGCTGCTTACTGATGTCCACCGACACCTCACTCAGTGCCATCGAAATCATTCGCCTCTACGGCTTGCGGTTCAAGATCGAACTCGGCTTTAAACAGGCGGTGCGCGTCGTCGGCACCTTTACCTACCACTTCTGGATGAAAAAGATGAAACCGCTGCACCGGCGAAACGGTAACCAGTACCTGCATCGAGAGTCGTCCGAATACCGACAGGCCGTGAAGCGAAAGATCAACGCATACCACCTATTTATTCTCGCCGGCGTTGTCTCCCAGGGGTTGCTTCAGTATCTGGCCGCTACTGCCCCGAAGCTGGTGTGGACCTGTTTCGGGTCATGGTTGCGTACCATTCGGCCCGGTATTGCTCCTTCTGAACTCGTCGTCGCTACAGCATTACGGCACTCCCTGCCGGAATTTCTCTTGAATACCGCCCAAAACAATAACCTGGCGAAATTCATCGTCGATCGACAAGACCCCGATAGGATGGAGGTGTTCCGCATTGCAGCATGATGCAAACTCAGGACTCTTGAGTATATAAATAATCCGGGTGAATGATAAGTATTGACTGTATTGGGAAGGACACGGCCCGCACGCCGGACGCAAGGAATTCAACCTGCAAGCCGTTCCAGCGCAGTAGGAACAGGGCACCAACCATCAGCTGGCCAAGGCCAACGGTTTCTCCCTGCATGCGGGTGCGGCAAACTTGCCAGCGGCGTAAGCTGGAGCGGCTATGCCGCTATATCGCCCGTCCGGCCGTAGCCATCGACCGGCTGGAAAGGGCAAATTGCAGGCGTACCATGAGCGGTTCGCGACGGGCAGCTGTGGGTCGTAAGTGAGCATTCCAGGTCAAATACCCGAAATGTCCGCAACGAGTATACAGCGGAAGAAAAGTCCTCCAATTTCCAAACAGTATTTTGGCTGTGGGTGTCGAATTAACGTTCATGCGGCGATGGGGAGCTGGACCAACCCGCGACAGTGCGTCTGCCATTGGAAATCATCGATCTTCGCACGCGACGTCACGGATTCGCCAGCGATTTCGGCTGGTGTATCTCCGCCAAGCGAAGCGTGAACACGTTCCTCATTGCGCTTGAGTGGGGAGATATCGATTGGTTAAACAATATCATTCAGGTCACTCGTGCTGTCGTCGAGAAACAGGAGAAACCTACCAAGACGAGAGCCGGCAATCGGAATGTACTTTTGCTACCTCCAGCTTTAAAGGCGTTGAAAAACCAAAAGACATATACATTTTCTACAAGACGGCAGAATTTTCTTTAATCCTAAAACGGATAAACCATGGGAAACCGACGCACAAATTCGGAAGAGCGCTTGGATACATGTGCTCAAAAAAGCAGGCGTAAGGTATCGCAACCCCTATCAGACCCGTCACACATACGCCTCCATGCTTCTATCCGCTGGCGAAATCCAATGGTGGGTGGCAGAACAAATGGGGCATGAAACGACGGAAATGATCGTGCGTCATTACGGCCAATGGATACCCGACCAAAGTAATAAATTTGGATATCAACCCATCAATGATTGGGAACAGGCTTGGAAGGAAAACTGCACGTAGACTGCACGCAGCGATTAGAGAAAATATTATTTTGCTTGTTTTACATGAAGTTGGAATACTTTCACTACGGGTTCGATTCCCGCCGCCGTAAATATTCGATTAACCCATCTTTACAGTCGTTGTTAAAAATAGTACGGGACACAGCGGGGATAATCGGGTATAAAGCTGGGCATGGGAAGCTCAA
>CAMYOI010000310.1 GCA_947259955.1 uncultured Gammaproteobacteria bacterium | reverse complement strand
GCTGAAACTCTCTCGGACCAAAGACCACTTTCTGCGAGCCGTTGAGCTGCGTGGCGCAGATATAGACCTCCGGGCCGATTGTCCTGAAGTCATTGTCCGTGGCCCGCTCCCGGAAATATCGCTCTACCGCGGATGCATCAAAAACTCCGGTTCGATTCGAAAAAAAGCTCAGATTGGGCCGAAACAGAGTGCGCGGCCTGAACCGGGGGTGAGTCGACTTCTTGAGGCCGATTACTCCCTCCGCTTCCTCTATGGTTTGAAAATAGATGCAGGCCGCGGCCACGCATGCCCCGGCGGACGAACCAATGTAGCTTTGTATCTTCAAATCCAAATCGTCCGCAACAGCCGATTCTCTGGGATCGGCGGCGGACGTTCGCCTGAAGCCCGCCCCCTCTAAAGCCCGCAACGCCCCTAGATGGAACGCGTAGGCCTTGAGTCCACCGCCGCTGCAGACGAAAGCACACTTCACCCTGAGTTCCTCAAACTGATCAACCGTATTACCCGATTATAGTCGCCGCCAGCCGACCTTACCCAGAGCGCTTAGCGGTAACCGTTGTGAAAACAATATCTTTAGTCTATTTTTAAGGTTACCGATATTGGACGGTAAACGGCGTCCGCAGGTTTCTCGTATGGCAGCAGTGTCGTTTTGACGAAACCGAACGGATTCGACCAAAGTGGTTTTGGCATCGAGCTGGGGTCCCTGTCCCGCACCCGCTGAGGTTGCCATAATGTCGACTGCGTAGATTCCATATCAGTTTTACACGCAAACCCTACACGGGTGGATATCCGGATAACATGAACTATCGCGATCTGGCGAACACGGCGAACAACCTAATCTCACCGTCGATGGTGCACGAGCGTGTGCAGACCCTGCTGAATGATGCCGAGAACGATTTCGATCAGATTGCTGAGGTGATCGAATGTGATCCCGTAATGGTCGGACAGATACTGAGGTTTGCCAACAACCGCGGGTCGATGAATTCGACCCAGGTAGACTCGATATCGGAGGCGGTCGAAGCCATCGGTGTCAAGGGCATGCATGGAATCATGCTTGCCACCGACGCCAGGGATACGTTTGACAACGTCCCGGCGGACTTGGTTGAGGTGCAGGATTTTTGGCATCACAGCGTTTGCTGCGGTCTCGCCGCGCAGGTATTGGCCAAGCATATTGAGCACCTGGACGGTGACCGGCTGTTCGTCGCCGGCTTGCTCCACGATCTGGGTCAGCTGGCGATCTACGACCAATTACCGGACCTGGCTCGACAGGTCCTGGAAAAGGCGGGCGAGCCGGAGGCTTATCGCTACTGTGCTGAAAAAGAGGTGATCGGATTCACACACGCACAGGTGGGCGCGGAGATGATGAGGAACTGGCGATTACCCTCGAGTATCTGGGAACCGGTGGAGTTTCACCACGAACCCTTGCTGGGCAACCGTTATCCGATCGAGGCTGCGATCCTTCACATTTCCACTAACGTCGCCAATGCCATCGAGCCCAGTTGGAAGACCAAATGTGACTTGCAGCAGACGATTCGCACCATCGATTCCGGGGTGTGGCAGGTCACCGGGCTGTCCGAGGACGATCTTGAGCCTACCCTGAATGAGGTAATCATGCGCTCCTTCGACGTTACCGCCACCGTTACCCCGCAAGCTTTGTTGATCTACTGAAGTAGAATTGATCTGGCCAGGTTTGTGATCCGGAGTCGAAGACTAGCCCGCGACGGGGTACACTAGAGCCTTAGTCTGCTGTTGCGCGATAAGCAGCCGTTGACTTTACGGGCATAAACGAGAGTATGCGCAGTTTGAGTTAGTATCGTTGCTGGGCGGAATAAACCGTTTAGTGTCGGAAAGCGCTGGTTTCACTATTACTTTCCAGGATCGCAGTAAAGGCACGGACACGATGTGTGAGCGTGCTAGTTTCGATCAGCATTTGTTTGTCCTCTACACCCAGAGGCAAAACGCTAACCAAGTTGTTCGTGAGTTCCTCCGTACTCAGTTTTTTAAGCATGTGTTAAAACGTGATTTGTCCTGCGCTTCAGGTTCAACCGGCTCATCATAATCAGCAGCAAAAGTTGACCAGTCGGGTTTGATTAAGCGATAGCCCCGAGTGGTGCTTAGTTCTTCCATAACTCGAAACCGACAGAGTCCGGTCAGAGCAATTTCCAATCGTCCATCGCGGGTTTCAGCGTAATGTGCGATGCGGCCGGCACAGCCAACCTGAAATAGTTCTGGTTTTGTGTTGTCATCACGAGGCTGAACCATACCGATCAGGTGATGCGTTTCCATCGCATCTTGTAGCATGTTCAGATAGCGCGGTTCGAAGATATTCAATGGCAGATTGCTACCCGGTAAGACCACGGCATTAGGAAGCGGGAACACCGGCAAGGTCTCAGGCAACTGGTCAAAATGCTGCATAAATGGAGATAATTTTTTCATAGTGCGACTCTCAGGCAATTTGGTATCCACTGCTTACCAAACACAAGGTATCTTGATTAAAAAATTCCAAAGTTTGCGCGAAACCGCGTTTCTATTGAGTGCGATAGTGATTGGTTGGTCAGCACAGGAGGCAAAATGTTCCACTGGCGCTGGATAAAATGAGATTCCTAGGATGTGTTGCGGCCGAATTCCGATGGAGGCTCTGAATAACGGCAAACAAATCTGGAAAGAGAAATTTATAAACTTGATTTCTCCTGACAGTCGACTCCTCATAATCGGTAACCGTCAGATCGGATTTGAACTTCTAGAGATAAAGGAGTTGTACGCTGAAGATACGCTGATCTGTTCTTCCTTTACCGGCGCATTGCTGCTGGCGGAAACCGGCCTTTTGGACGGTTGGGAAGCGACCCAGCACTGGGCTTTCGAATCCACTTTCCGGCGTAATTTCACAAAGGCTAAATTGAATACGGCGAAAGTCCTGGTGACAACTCGTAATGGTAATCGCATCGTGATGTCGGGAGCCTCGGCGGCTTGGCATGATCTGGGACTTTACCTGATTGGCAGGTATACCGGTACCGCCGCCGGCCGAGCCCCATGGATGCCAAAGGAAAGGATCACGTTCGTTGAACTTTGGCTCAGACTATTCGTCACCTGACGACGAAGCGGTGCTGTTCCACCGGGATCTGCTTGTCAGAGTCAGCACCCTGAATTTATTCAATGAGAATGCGCTCTTCCGCTCCCTTCACATGAACACGGAAAACGACAGCCCGCGCGCCATCCGGACCACCGCGTGGCGCGTGTACGGCCCGGGGCGCAATCACATAGGTGTCGCCGGCGCTAAGTGTCCGATCGGGTTTCCCTTCCTCTACGTGTACCGCGCTTCCCTCCAGCACATAGAGAAACTCTTCACCCGGGTGGTAGTGGCGCGGTACCGTGGCGTTGGGTGGGATTACCACGTCGGAGATGATGACCTCGAGCCCATCGGCTACAGTGATTGGCGCGCGCAACATTTGATTTGAACCAGGCGGAGGATAGCGTTTGGAGTCTGAAACCTGGGCGCTCGAGGATTCATCCCGATGTGGCGAAGCGCAAGAGGCGAACAGTAATACGGTCAACACGGTTAGGTATACTTTCATAACATTTTCCCGTCAGTTCAAGGTGAGTCCCGCAGACTCTGCAGAATGGGTGAAACAGCTCACAATCGCAATAATACTATTCTTTCTGAATTACACCCTACCTTCTAATTACAGGTGGCTTATAATCGCTACACTTGGTTGCCATCGTAATATAAGGAGGAAAGTCTATGAGCTTCACCATCGTTGAACAGTGTCCAGCGCGCTTGAATCGTTCGGAGTTGGCTGTTCCCGGCTCGAGCACGAAATTCCTCGAAAAAGCCCCCCACAGCGGGGCCGACGTCATTTTCCTAGATCTGGAAGATGCGGTTGCCCCGGATGACAAGGAGCAGGCGCGTAAGAACGTGATCGAGGCGCTAAACGATTTCGATTGGGGAGGCAAGACGCTCTCCGTGCGAATCAATGGCCTAGATACACACTATATGTATCGAGACGTCGTTGACGTGGTTGAGCAGGCCGGAGACAAAATCGATCTTATAATGATTCCAAAAGCGGGCACGGCAGCGGATATTTATGCTGTTGATATGCTGATCACCCAAATCGAGACTGCCAAGGGGTACAAGAAACGGATCGGCCTGGAGATGATCATCGAGACCGCGCTCGGCATGCAAAACGTGCACGAAATCGCTGCCGCAAGCCCCAGAAACGAGTCGCTGCACTTTGGTGTCGCCGATTATGCGGCTTCGACCAAGGCCCGTACGACCAGTATCGGAGGTCCTCACCCCGAGTATCATGTGTTGACCGACGCCGACGAGGCTGGAAAGCGTGAGGTCCACTGGGGTGATGTTTGGCACTACGCCATTGCTCGTATGGTGGTGGCGGCGAGGGCGAACGGACTGCGGCCGCTCGATGGTCCTTTCGGGGATATCAAAGACCCGGAAGGCTATAAGGCTCAAGCTATGCGTGCGGCCGTGCTCGGGTGCGAGGGTAAATGGGCGATTCATCCCAGCCAGGTCGACCTGGCCAATCAGCTTTACAGCCCGAGTGACGCGGAGGTGAACAAGGCCACACGGATATTGGAGGCAATGGAGCAGGCGCAAAAGGAGGGTAAAGGGGCGGTGACCTTGGATGGGCGTTTGATCGACATCGCGTCCATCAAGCAGGCTCAGGTCATGATCAAAAAGGCGGAGGAAATCGCCGCAAGAAAAGCAGGTTAGCTGGCAGGATCGAGCGCTGGCGGTGTAGCCGATTGAGTCCTAGCTCGCATTTCTCACCAGGCGGCTATGGGTGCTTATTAAGCATTGCAAAGAAAGCTCTGATTAATTGTGTGATTGCGAGGAGCGTGCCGAAGCTGCGAGCGAAGCGTGGCAGGACGCGGCAATCCAGAAGTTCTTGTAGGACAACAGTATTAGATTGCTTCACTTCGTTCGCAATGACGAATTACTGAATTGATCAGAGTTTCCCTAGCATTGTGAGTCCTTAGATCGTGCTACTCACTGCTCCGCCATGATGGGATTAGGCACGAAGCTCCACTTTGGATTTACGGTCTGCATAGCGGTTTTTATGTTTGCCGATTACGAGACTTGGGATGCCGGCAACCTCGACCTGAGCGAGGCAAAGACTGACGAAATGCTTGCCCAAGAGTACGCTCGGGAAGCGCTGAAGAATGGACTCATGCTGTGCGCGGCTCGGAGTCAACCCTTACAAGTTTAGTCTTGTCGGCTCAACCGAAAGCCACACCGCCCTGGCTACCGCGCAGGAGGACAACTTCTTCGGCAAACATTCGGCCTCCGAACGCTCTCCTGATCGTATGATGCACCCCTTCAGCAAAACCGAGCAGGGAGTCTTTGAGGGCTGGCAGACTAGCTAATTGGGGTCAGGGTAAAAACTCTTATCATATCGAAAGTCCGCCGGCTCAAAACAAGTTGAGAATAAACGGCTAAACCGAAGCATCCACCAGTTGCCGCTGAAAATCGGCGTCGTCATACCAACCCAGCGAAGATATGACTGTGAGATCTTCCCCGGGCTCCCATTCTTCCCATCCGCTGAAACGCACGGCTTTGTTCGAGTCTTTGTGATGACCCTCGAACGTCCAGGTGTAGACGGCGTGATCACCGGCGGTCAGTACTGCATCGCAATGCAGGACCAAGTCGGTAAAATCCGCCATGAAGCCCGCAGCCATGCCTGCGATTTCGGCTCGGTTTCGCATTGGTTCCCCACGATTAATGGCGAAACTGGTAACCTCGGCATAGGTTTCCGCGACGGTTTCGGGTGCCATCGAATTCCATGCCCCGACATGCGCTTCGGCCAGTTCGCGTATTTTTTCTGGGTCGTGATTCACCTCTGTACCTCCTTCCTATTGAATGCCTTCGATTTGAGATTAACGCCCAATACGCAAATCATTCCAGCATGTGTCAGCATCTGCGGGGTTGGATATGATTTTTTGTATATTACGTAATCCCAATTCTGGGCGAGCGCTATAGTCGCCATTTGGCGGACGGGTGGGGTCAAACTTCCGGGCTAGGGGCCGAAGTGTACGGCCTGAGCATGCAGTCGAGATTCTACGATCTCGAGGCATTCAGGAGACTTCACTTACCGTTTGCGATTCTCAGTGATGAGGATTTCGAATTCGCAAGGGCCCTTGCTTAATCAAATCGTGTCGCATCGCCAAGCTGACGTACTGCCGGTCTCCTCGCGGCAGTGACGGCCATCGAGTTCACAACCTAGTTCTAGCCTTTACTACTCAGTGCTTTGGGTGTTCGACATACCCGGCCTTCTATTCTCCAACCATATCATATGTCTTACTTTGGCGTGAACGATGTAGGTGGCGCATTCGCGTTCACCCTTTACCGTACGTGCTTTCCCGTAAGCCATTGGTTTGCGGGTCGTTTCTCCTGGCTTTGGCGCTTTCATAACACACGGTTCCTATGCTGAGTTTAGTTTTACAGCGTCATGCAGTTGGCGGATGTACGCACACCTGAGGCTTTAACGCTAAGCCTAACCGTGCTGCATGATAGTGATTGCATCACAATCACTATGAGAATGGAATTACGCTACCCCAGTCAGTCCTTTAAATCAACGTTATACGTCGCGGATTTGACCCTGACTGGCGCGCCGCTCGTATAGTATCCGGCGCACGGCAGCAGTGAGTAGGCGCCGTCATCGATTTTGCGAGCCGGCGGATGGATATCGTTATAGAGAATTGGTCGGTAGACATCGAAGAGTGAACATTCGACAATTGTTATACGAACACAAATCCGAGGACAGCATGAGCACGATTAAACTGACGTATTTTGATGTCGATGGCGGACGCGCCGAACCAACGAGGATCGCTTTGTCGATCGGCGGCATTGAATTTGAAGATCACCGGATTTCGTTCTCGGAATTTGGACAGATGCGTTCTAGCACGCCATTCAATGCCCTGCCTGCCATAGAAATGAATGACGGTGTCTATACCCAGTCAAATGCAATGAACCGCTATTTTGGGAAACAGGCCGGCCTGTACCCAGAGGACCCATGGCAAGCTTTTCTATGTGATGAAGTCATGGATGCGGGCGATGAGCTCAAGGCCGCTCGCGAGAAGCTGGTGGATGGAGCGTTCACTACGTATCTCAAGACCCTAAATGCCCGGCTCGAGGCTGCGGGTGGGGAGTACTTTGCAGATGGCCGCCTTACGGTAGCTGACCTAAAAGTTTTTGTCTGGATTCGCGGTTTGAATTCCGGTGTCCTGGATTACGTTCCCACCGGCTTGGCAGCCAGAGTTGCACCGCTGCTTGTGCAACACATGGAAAGAGTCGCTGCGGACCCAGGTGTGGCTGCTTACTATGAGGGGCGAGGGAAATAGCAGGCGGGGTTCTTCATTGCGTAAACTCTCGCGGATATTCGCCTGTTAGGAATCATACCCATGACTTATCAACTTTATTATGCAGATGGCAGTGCCGCAATGGGCGCGCGAGTTGTTCTCGAAGAGCTCGGGGCTTCCTATGAGTTGATTTCTACAAGTATCTCGATGGATTCGCCTCGTGAGCCTGATGTGCTTGCGCTGAATCCCAACGGCTGGATCCCGGTCTTGGTGTGGGACAAAGGTGTAATCTATGAATGCGGCGCTATTACGACGTTTCTGTGCGATCGTTATCCGGAATATCAGCTGGCACCTACTGTGGACGACCCCGAGCGGGGTCTTTTCCTTCAATGGCTGTTCTTCTTTTCAAGTTCCTTGCAGAACGCATACCAGATGTCTTACTACCCGTGGCGATTTTGTGACTCTAGTCAAAGCGAAGCCAGCGTCAAACGCCGATCGGTTACGCGGTTGGGCGAGTTGTGGCAAGTGGTTGACGATGCCATTGGTGACGGTGATTGGCTGTTGGGTAAGCGCTTCAGCGCGGTGGATATCTATCTTTTTATGCTGACTACATGGTTGTCGGAGACCCATGGCCACCCGTCCGTAGATTCGTTCGTAAACGTAAACAGAGTTGCAACAGCCATTATGCAGCGCCCTTCAGTCCAGCTCGTTTATAAGACCTACATAGATGACGCTACCGCGGCGCGCTTCGATTACGACAAGCAGTAAGGATTTACGACCCGCTTCAGTCAGCCATTTGCGATCCTAGCCCGAACGGCAGTGATCGACCACATAACGGGCGCATGACCGGTACCGTGTCTTGAGGCGCGGTGGTGTCATCTCTATTAAACCGGCGATCCGTTAGCTGAAACGGTTCGGCACCTGACCCGGGTCTTCCACAAAGGTTCGCTTCGCCAGGATTTTCATCCCGTTGACGTACTGTCGATTTGACCAGCCGCATTCGCTGGTCAGGTTTTCCCAGTTTTGTACGGAGAGCATTGTCCACAATGCATCCGTTGCTTTTTGAGGTTTCCATTCTTGCGCAAGTGTCCCGTCGGAATGCAGCGCGTCTATTGCTGCGCGGCAACCGTCTCGCATGGCCAACATACGGTCTTTCCAAGCCGCCGCCGCAGCATCGTCAGTGTCCTGGGCCAGGAGCAGCGCCTTGGCAACGCCGTAAATGTCAGGGATGTAATTGCCCCAACACTCGATATACAAGGCCAGGCGCTCGACGCGAAGTGCAGGTAGACCGCCTGGCGGGAGATCCCAGCCGTGGTGGCGATATCCCCCATACGTACGCCACGGCCCCCGTGCTCTTCAAGCATACAGACGGTCGCGTCCAGGTCCGCCAATCCACCCTTCGACTGGAACGACCAGAGCGGCTGGGACGCCGTGCTCGACAGCGTTACCGCGGCGTACGTCAGTTATGCGCCAGATCTCGCTATCCCGGGAGCGACGGACTCCATTCGTGCCTTGGTGGAGCGCGCGGTTGAGACAGGTGTCCAACGCCTGGTGCTCTTGTCCGGTCGCGGAGAGGAGGAGGCTAAGCTGTGCGAAAGCATCGTCCAGGACGCGGGCGTCGAATGGACCGTCGTTCGCGCCAGCTGGTTCAACCAGAATTTCTCCGAAGGGGAGTTTCTCGACATGGTATTAGCCGGGGCGATTACGCTCCCGGCCGGGGACGTCCCGGAGCCGTCCGTCGACGTGGATGACATCGCGTGGCTGTTGGATTACCTGTTTACCACGGTACTCGATGGCAGGAACGCTTTCGTCTGCGACGGCGTTCAGCGAGCGTTGGGCCGAGAGCCGACAGACTTCGCCGAGTATGCGCGCCGGATCGCCGTCAAGGGTGCCTGGGAGGTGCCGTCTTCACATCAAAAGGCGGTGGCATAAGTGAACCAGTTCATACCGATCGTCGGAACGATAGCGCTGCTCGGATCCGCAATGGTAGGGGGGATCTTCTTCGCGTTCTCCAGCTTCGTGATGAGGGCCCTCGCGAAGATGCCCGATGCGGAGGGTATCGCGGCGATGCAGTCGATCAACGTCGTCGTAATAAACCCCTCGTTCCTTGGCGCATTCGTGGGAACGGCTGCACTGCTGTTCAGCCTGGGTTTGATGCAGAACCCCGGCGCATGATGTCGCAAGCCAACATCTGAAACGAATCCCGGCCCGCTATCTTGCCCATTGTCATCGCTGGCGCACACCTGTATCGACGGGGATGTATAGTCCTGGGTCGCGACCAGTGTGGCCGGCGACGCTCGGGAAAGTAATACAATTTCCAGGGACTAGTCGTTTGATTTACTATTACGAACGCGTGTCGGATTGATAATGTGCGATATGAGTATTCGGGAATGACGGGTCGATACAAAGGGAACTCAGCGGTTAAATTCTCCTTGCCAATACGACGAGGACGTTAGATAAATGAGGAGAAATGCATTCTTTTATGCAGTTTTTATTGCGACTGTGATCCTTTGGATCAGCGTCACCCCACTAGCGGCCGGCGACGAAAAATCCACATCGAGTGAATCTTATCAGCTCGAAGAGATAACGGTAATTGGCACCCGCATCGAGAGGCCTGAAGTCGACTCCCCCATGGCCGTCGGCTCCGTGGGCAAGGACCAGATCCAGCTGGGCCGCCAGCAAAACAGCCTGGGCGAGTCTTTGCTTACTATCCCTGGCCTGGTAATTCAGAGCCAGTATAACTACGCACAGGACCTGCGCGTATCAATCCGCGGTTTCGGTGCGCGAGCAAGTTTCGGGATTCGCGGTATAAAGATATTCACCGACGGTATCCCAAACACGTTACCAGACGGCCAGAGCAATGTGGACGATCTTGATCTGGGCTCGACGCAGCGCATGGAGGTGATTCGTGGACCGTCGTCGTCATTGCACGGGCCGGCGGCCGGTGGCGTTATAAATATCGTTACGGAAGATGGTCCCCGCCATCCTTTCGTCGAGGGCCGCACGACGTTTGGCTCCTATGATTTCCAGAAGTATCAGATCAAAGGGGGTGGTCAGGACAAGAATTTGAATTACCTGGGCAACTTCTCCCATCTGAGCTATACCGGGTATCGTGATCATTCGGTGACGAGAAACTCTCTGCTGAACAGTAAGTTTCGCTATGACTTCGACGATTCCTCTGACCTCACCATCGTGTTCAATGCGCTCGATACACCCGAGGCCCAGGACCCAGGTGCACTGAATGAACGGGAAGTGCAGGATGATCGCCGTCAGGCGGCACCACGGGCGCTAAGCTTTGACGCCGGCGAAATGGTGGATCAACACAAGCTGGGGATGGTGTATCGCAACTCTATCACTGAAACACGTCAGCTTGCCCTGCGAAGCTATTACGTTGGACGGGAATTCGACAACTTTCTACCGTTCGATGTTAACAGCAATGGCCAAGGTGGCAGCGTGGATCTTGATCGCCGTTTTTTTGGCGGAGGAGGGGATTATACGTTCGCGGGACAACTATTTGGCCGGATCAACAATCTGGTCGTCGGTGTTGAGATAGACGCCCAGAGGGACGAGCGTAAACGATTTTCCAACGATTTCGGCGAACGTGGCCCCCTGACGACCAACCAAAACGAGGATGTCACAGGCTATGGTGCGTACTTGCAGGATGAGTTCCACGTTCGCGACGACCTTCGGCTGACTTTGGGTCTGCGCTATGACGTACTCGATTACGACGTGGAGGACAAGATCGGCGACGGGTCTGGCAGCCGTACCTTTGAGCAGCCGAGCCCCATGGTTGGTCTGCTGTGGAAGATAGGACCATCCGTCAACCTCTACGGCAATGTCTCGACTTCGTTCGAGCCGCCGACCACCACCGAACTGGCCAATCCACTGGCAGCGACCGGCTTCAA
>CAMYOI010000309.1 GCA_947259955.1 uncultured Gammaproteobacteria bacterium | reverse complement strand
CAAACGCTAGGGATGAGCCCGTGCTTCCACCAGTGCATTCAAGAAGAGAAGTCGTAGAATCAATCTGCCCGTCTTCTTCAACACCTTGAACCATAGCTAGTGCCATTCGGTCCTTATATGAGCCCGTTGGATTGACTCCTTCAATCTTCAGCCAAATTTCAGCATGGCTGGAAGGCACTATTTTTCGAAGGCGAACAAGAGGTGTGTTGCCAATGGTTTCTAGCATGGCTTTCTAAGGAGTTCCTGGACTAATTTGTGACACCTGATTGTATGTAAAAACGAATGGCTGTTTACAATGGTTGATTGGTCTAAATGTCCGCAACGAAGTATAAAGTTGCCGGTCACCGGCACCGAGCGAATGACTCCTTATGGCCGGGTCCTGACTGACGGAGTGCAGCGAAGTCTACCCGCTCGAAGACTATTCGCTCCGACCGCTATGGCGCGGACAGCCGCCGGTCGAGCTCAGGCATTATCAGTACCGGTCTGATTGGCTGGACGTGACACATTCTTGCCGGCCGCTACCAGAGTAAGCTGCTCCCGCAAATTGCCCGAAGCCGCCGTAATCGTGGCAGCCAAAAAGATGCGGAAATTCGTAGTTGCGCTTCGGGCGCCAGCCACAGCACCAATAGACGCAGATCGTACGGATCAGCAGGCGTTGGGCAGGTTATTGAGCGCCACTAGGTAGTCGTTAACTGCAGCGTCGTAATTCGACCGCTCGGCGCCGCAATCCTTAGTTGGATCCAAGAGCTGCTCGGCTTGACAGGCCCCAAGCTTCAACAACGCACCTAGCATGGCGTCTTCTTTGTTGCCGAGATCCCGGAGTGCGATAAAACACAAATAAAATGCATCAAAAATATCCTTCACCGTGCCGGACAATGAATCTTCACTAACTTCGCGATCCAGCCACATCGCCGCTAGGCTAGAAAGGGTAAATACCAAAGAGGTGCGCAAATTTGGCGACGGATTGGCCTCGAGCTCTCGAAAAAGTGAAGCCGCTTGCCCCAACGATTTGGCCAAAATCGCGCCAATGAAGCGGAAAGATTGCTCAGCATGCTGCTCCAGCTGCGCGGATGTGGGTGCATCGGGCTGGATCAATTTGATCAGAATTGTTCGTGAATCCCCTTGCAACGCCTCGATCATGCGATCCACTTGATCGGGATTCTCGAGTGCCTTGTGTAGACCGTCGGCGATGTTCTTAGTAGTGGTATAGTGATCCATATCTATCTCCCTCTTTTGTTTGGTGTCGCCGATTGAAATCGTGACACGGTTGGGTTACCAATTCGAAGATCCAATTGGCAGCTTCTTGCCCGAAGCCGACGAAATGTTGCAGCGCAGCTTACTCTTGCTAGCGGCCGGCCTTTCATCGATACACTTGATATACTGTGTGATGCTTGCTGAACCGGACTTCTGGCTTTCCCGTAGCTAACTGACGACCCAGCTCCATCGATCGGCGCTAGCACAATTGACGTCGAGGGTTGCCCATGCCGTTCATCCATATGTCTGTATGATTCCGGTACATTGAAAATTGTTTTATCATCATACCTACCCCCTATAATTCCCGAGCACGACAGAGTTTGCGGATATCTTGCACCTGCTTGGCAGCCAGACAAAACGATAAAGGCGGCAGTCAACTTCGCCTCGCAATTGGTCAGTTGTGGTTGACATATTCCTCCCCACTTTCGCGGTAAGATCTTGGAAAGTACTGTGGAACAGGTACACGACTGATATCTGTGAGAAAACTCACAATATTTGATCAAACTGTTGCCATCCACTATGCGGCACTTTTGTGTCTTTTTTCGAGATTTCAATTCGCCAAAGATAGTCTTCAACCGCGGTACGAGCCTGGATATACTGCATGAGTCGTTTGGATTAGCTTTAACTGTGTTAGCACTCGGTAATCAACTCAATTCAAAGGCTGTATTTTCCGTTCGAGGTACAGCTGAGATCTTCGCATAACCGACTCAGCGGCTCGGAATCGTGTTATAGGTCGTTGCTAGTTTGCGAAGGAAGCGGTAAATCTTTAAAAGCTAACGAAGGCCTGCTTCGAGTATAGAGTAGCCCGTCGTGCTGCTTACCTCGAGTGGCGGCTCATGGCCGGGTCCCGCCCGATGCGATGCTGCGAAATGTACGCGCCTAGTGCCTGTTTGTTTTGTCCGCTATGGCGGGGACAGCCGCCCGTCGAGCTAAGGCAATATCAGTGCTGGCCGGATAGACTGGACTTGACACATTCTTGCCGGTCGCGAACCGATCACGTTACGCCCGCGAATTACCCGGTCATTAGACTGTGTCAATCGAGTCGGCTTCACGCGCCACGGGTATCTGACAACCTTTACATTAGATGTTATTAAGGACCATGGTCAGGGATGTTTCCAGTGAACGAGCGCGACGGCGGCAAGCACGACGCTATTGATGACAAATACGCCTGTGGTTCGCTCCTCTTCAGGGAGGAACAGCGGAACAAACGGGATCAACGATGCCCCGAACACGATGGTGAACAGCACACCGAAGGGGTAGAACGCGATAAAGCCCCATGGCCGAGCACACCACATGCCTGCGACGCTAGCCAACGCAAGAGCGAACATAACCGACGGCAAGACGTTCATGATCGTCCCCAAGGGGCCATGCTCGAAGTGGCTGGAGAGCAAAAACGCCCGCCATCTTATCAGCGCTGAGAAAAAGGTCGCCGCGGCGATGAACCTGCAGAGGGTTCGATACCTCACGGTCACACCCGCCCAAAGCGTGCAGTATGGCTTGGTGCGCTAGCGTCGATTCGCATACCGACAGTTACGTGACATACGTGTAGTCAACCTCAAAGCCCACACCGGATCTGGGCTGCCGTGCGAACATCTTTGAATTTCACGGGCTTCGACCCTTAGCGGGACAGGGCGATACAATAGGGCAAAGCGGCTTAGGCATAATTTGGCTATATTCTTACGGCAAAGCGTTGTGGTGAAATAGAAACCGAATATGAAATATTTGAGATCCTTACTGTCATCTCGCCCGCTCGAAAGAGTCCCAAAAGAGTCATACTCCCGGCTAGTAATAGACCTTACGCAGTATCGTTGTGGACATTCGCAGCTTGGCTATCCTCCCTCGGGAGCGGACTTCTTCAGCCGCACTCTCACAGAAAAAGAGATATTCGAGGATACCGCCCATGGTTTTGAAGTCGGCGTGAATCATGGAAATCTCAACTATCTGTTCATCGCCGTTGGTAAGTACCCAGGAGAATTCAAGCACCGTGGAAAAACTTTAGAACTCAGTACCGACACCACGATCGATGACGTGCAAACGATTTTCGGAGCACCTTACTGGCTAGATGACGACACTGATGAGACTCTGCTGTTCTATGAAGACGGTACCGTTGAAGTCCAGTTCGAGTTTCCTGGAAAGGAATATCTGGGTTTCATCACCATTCTGCTCGATCCGATCATGGCGGACCCGGAGCAGCGCAAGGGTTACGGTGTCACCAAGCCATGGCCTCCTCGATAGCTACAACTGCCCCTCTACACAGTATTAGTAATTAATCTTTCGGAATACACATCACCGCCAAGAACAACGTATAAAAACGGAAAGTCCTCAGTGTCCACGAGTTCTATGGGGTCAATTTTCCCCCAATCTTGCGGAATCATTTGATCGTAACGTTGGCGAAAATCCGTGGCGTTAAGACTACCCTGAAGGCTGGTGCTCAGCATTGCATAGGCCGAATCGTAATCTCGTTGTTCCAGTTTGTGTGCCAGTTCCAGAGCCAGTTCCTTCTCCTCTTGATTGAACATGTTTCCTCCTGCAATTGGATAGTCACAAGCCATCAAGGACAGACTGAGAATCACCAGTCCCGATAATTTTGTGACACGTAATCTAAATAGAAGGTGCAAACCTAGAGATCCATCCGGGCCCTATTGCCTAAAAGTGCAAATAGAAAGAATGAAATGTTGGCGTAAATCAGGGAAGCTAACCAGTAGGAATTAATGCGCAGATCATACATATCCGCTGAAACTGCCGAGACAATCCAGAATGGTGCCAGCACGAATGCGCTGACAAACGCAGCAAGCCGCGCACCCTGCCTTACCCCATCTTTCCACATAAAAAACGTCCAGATAGATGAAAACAGGAAAAGATAAAGCGGGGCTGAAAACCAAGGTTTGTTTGTCCAATCGGCAGGAACAGATTTTAACCAACCACTGGCAAGGGGATAGTAGACTCCCTCAAGCGGGCTTCCCACTATCGAGCTCACGCTATCGATCAGTAACCAGCCAAAGAAAATAGTCGTCGCAAATTGCAGATTTTTCCAAAACATCAGATACTATCGATATCGTTAGCCGTCCATTTTTAAGATCTCCAAGTACCTTCAGCTTTTGTAGTACCTACCTGTCTAAACAGCCAACATTCATTAAATACTCGGCGAATTATTTTGTGTGCCGATGGCCGCTTTCTCTACTATTGTAGACGTCCTGTCCGAATTCCAATTCGTTTATCGCAATTCTTACCTATGACGGGTATAAAGTTGACGATTACCTTGATGTTTTGTTTGGGCCTCAACCAACTGTATCCCGAAGGATGCAACGCAACACAATCCACACCGAACTTGCAGAATTGAGCGGCCGGTGTTTTGTTCATTGCGGACGTAGCTGATGCTGGCTCAGGCTTTTGGTGCTGCGCAACATTTTTCACTGGGTGCAGTTCACGCCTGTTGTTCGCGGCCCGATCTCACTATGCCTGCACTTTGCCCGTTCCGGTCGTTTGCGATGGTTCGGAATGATGTTTTGGAGTTAAACTAAAAAATCTTACTGAATAAAAAACCTGAAGATGTATGGAGGACTTTATGAGCAACATTCTTAGTCAAGCCAAATTATTCTTTGAAGCATGTGAAACCGGCAAAGGATGGGATGGTTGTAAAGCGTATTGTCATCCTGGTGCCACATTTACAGCCCAAGCCGGCGTGCTGGCTGAGACGGATACCGTGGAAGGATATAGCGAATGGATGAAGAGGGGCTTACGCCTATCCCAGATGGCCACTATGAGTTGAAATTCTTTGCAGAGGACGAGGGAAGGAACTGTGTTGCGGCATTTGCGGTGTTTCATGGGACACAAACCGGCCCAGGTGGTCCCGGCGAACCAACTGGTAAGTCAGTAGCAGCTGATTATGTTTATGCAATGGAGTTTGAAGGAGATCGGATTCGGCACATGACGAATATATGGAATGACACAATCAGCCTGCAACAATTGGGTTGGGCATAAGCCAGGATTGTTTGACTACACCAAGCGGGGTGCAACGTTATCTGTCCACCCAATAGGGCTTACGACGTCGGCACAGATGTGGTAAGAACTTTCCGGCGCCGTAACCGTCTGATCAGGCGGACGTTCATTAGAAAGGGGGCCCCGAAGCGCCCCTTGTTATGACCGGGTTGAGTATGTAGGAGCCCGTCGTTCTACTTACCTCGTATGGCTGGTCATGGCCGAAAGCGCCAGTACGCCCTCGTCGATACTTAATATAAACACTCAAAATTCGACAGGCTGCTATGGAACCCATTACTGCCGGTGGGATTTTACAGGGTCCAGGAGATAATTTGCTTCACTTCACAGACAGCAAACGGCCAAATCCAGCCGGTCGGGTTTAGGAAAGCTGACGTTGGGACGTTAGCGACAAAGCTGAGCGGCACCCCACGCTACGTCCGCGTAGTGTCGTTTTTTGGCGTCGGTTGAAATTGCCTTGTTAGGCTGAATTTTAGTTAGATTGCATTTTTTGTAGCATGTTTTTCAGAGCTACAACTATTTTTGATCTGGTATCTTTCTGCATACAAGTATTTAATGCTGGTATAGTTCCATAACCTCCAGTCATGTAATCATTTTCAGTCGGAATATACCCTCCTGAAGCATTCGTGTAACCTGGAGAATCCGTCACGCGTATCAGCGCAGAGTTTCCGTTGAACGAGATTGTAAAGGCGTACGAGCTTGTTCAAAGCGGCAAGGCAAATGGCAATGTCGTGATCAAATTTTGAGGCATACAGCAAGCAAGCTTGCCAACAGGCAACCAATCAGGCAAACCGGCGCTCATGAGTAAATTAGAACCCCGAAATCTCGACCACGTCGTACTGCCAGTGCCCGATTTGAACACCGCGCGTGCACGCATGCAATCTTTGGGATTCACGGTTTCCCCCGATGGCAGACACAAGTTCGGCACAGAAAATTGCTGCATAAAATTCGCCGATGGCACGTTTCTGGAGCCGCTTGCAATAGGGAACCGTGAAACCGTTGAAGACAATATCCTCAAAGGCAATAATTTTTTGGGTCGCGATGCGGCTTATCGTTTCCGCAATGGCGACAACGGTTTTTCAATGGTGGTATTTGCAGGTGAAGATGCAAAGGCAGAACGCAAGACCTTCAAAGAAGCCGGATACAAGACAGGCAAACTGGTGACCGTTAAAAGACCTGGCGTACATGCCCGTCTTGCGTTTGCGTTGGATGAGCGGGCACCAGATTTCAGCATGTTCTTGTGTCAGGATGTCGGAACTGCGGCTAAGGCAAATCTAATATTGCGCAGTCACAACAATGGCGCACAGCGCCTGTGCCGTGTATCCCTGTATGAGCCAGTGCCATCGGATTTCCAGTATTACCTGCAACTGGTTTGCGGCCAGCGTGAAGTCAGTTCCCATTCATTTGGTATAGATCAAACGTTGCCAAATGGCACTTTGACCACTCTTACTGCGGAAGGACTGGCTGCCTATTACGGAATAAGCGACATTCCCGTTGGCCGTGGATTGCGTGCTGTCGCATTGGATATCGAAGTTGAGAACCTTGAGGCAGTCGCGAAGCTACTTAATAAAAACAAAATCGAGTGTTCAAAGATCGGAGCACGGCTTGTCGTACCACCAGCGCCCGGGCAGGGCGAGACAATAGCGTTTGTGGAGGCTTGAAATCGTTATGATCAGTATTTCACCCAAAGACTTCAAAATTTCCAATGCCGGGCCAATGGTGGGATCAACGTAATTGAATCCTATATTCGTGTTGGAAGTTTCCGGTGAATGGCAGCTTTCTGGGACATATGAGAAAGACCGCTATAGTGGGTCGGGTCCGGCCTATTACACCACGCTTGTATTCGCTGTCCTCGACTGGCAGTTGTCCCCTCCATAGCGGCCAGAGCAAACAGACCTTAGGGCTATAGGTTTCTCTGCACCGCGTGAGGCGGGACCCGGCCAAAAGCAGATGTATTGAATTCGCTGTAACGCATTGCTATCACGCGGTCTCACCATGCCAATTTGCGAGCAAGATTAAGATAAGTCCCGTGAAACGCTTGCGCGCGCAACTATCGTAAATCCATAAGTAGGACCGCAATGCAACAAACCCACGCTGGTTAGGCGTGGGCTTGTATTGCGATAACAATTTTTAATTGGGTGTTAGGTCAAACCTGTTCGTTTGTATCCTCACAGTTCTTTTTGACCTTGTTGCCCTTGTTGCATCGGTTCTCGTTGCCTTTACCACCGTTGCCGTTATTACCCTTGTTATCGTTATTGTTTCCATTGGCGTTCTGTGCATCGGGAACCATTTGATTGCCACACATATCACCCGACTTGACCAGATAATCACCGTGGCCCTGATGGCCGGCAAGAGCGGCGGGCGTGCCCACTGAAATCATTTTCCTGCGGTTATGGCACACCAGAGTTTTCTGGCTGTTGTTGGGGTCTTGAAAAGATCCGACATTTTCAAACGTTGACTCAGGTACTGCTGTCGTTTGATCCGTGATGTTTCCATTATCATCAACATAAAGGTCAACGACCACGACTTGGTCATTATTAACATTTACCGCCATACAGTTTGGGGGGGGTGGATCAGCTTGTGGTTCAGCTGTCCCAACACAGAGCCAATGCATACCGGCTGTTACTGGAACCACTAAATACCCCATGATTGTCTCGTCAACAATCTCATCATCTACGAAGACAGGGAACATCTGAGCCCAGGCTGCGTTGGTGGCCAGCTTTACAATCCAGGCAAATAGGTTTACCGGTTCGTTGACCATGGCAAGATTACGGTTGTTAATCACTATCGATGACGATTCGGCTGTCCCCGAATCACCACCACTTCCAGACGACCCACCACCACAGGCGGTGAGCGTAATTGCAGCCGATAAAGTAACTGCCATGACTACATTTCGATTTAATCGATACATGATGTCCCCACGGTTTTGTGTTGCAACTAACCTTGATGTGACATTAAACCAATTGGTTTTTCTCACATTAAGGCTAAAAGTATAGTTGGCCAAGAGCACTTTTCTAGGCGAGGATACGACCTGATTGCCCGTTATGTGGTTGCAAATGTAATCCCGTAGCATTGGAGACCATCCGTCCTCAACTGGTGAATAAACTCGTGGTTGGGTTTACCCAAATGGACGTCCTTCAGTAAGAATTGAATGACGGCAACGGATCCGAAAGTGAGCGTTCCCGTGCAAAAAGCACGAACGGTCGCAATGAGTATTTTGGAGCCGTTCGCAACCACCTACCTGAGTGACCGGAGTTGGCCGACTACCGACGGACAAGGAGCAGTATTATCCTGGTGATCGAAGTCAGTTTTCTCTGTCCGCTATGGCGGAGACAGCCGCCAGTCGAAAACAAGGAATATCGGCATTGGCCAAATAGGCCGGACCCGACCACAGCTGCCGGTCGCGCAATCACACAT
>CAMYOI010000308.1 GCA_947259955.1 uncultured Gammaproteobacteria bacterium | reverse complement strand
AAACGGTCGGCACCGGAAGAACGACGTTTTCCCGACAGCATCCAGGACGAAATCAAAGGAATCGCCGATCTGTGCAAAGTCCTCGGCAATGAAGTCAACGACCCGATCCGCAACGATGCGTTTTGCGAGGTCAAGATAGGGCGTCGATACGACTGCGGTGACTTCGGCACCATAGAATTTCGCGAGCTGCACCACCGAAGTCCCGATGGCGCCCGATGCACCATAGATCAGGATGTTATGGCCAGGCCCGAGGTTGAATTTCTTGAGGTACGTGTCCGCATACCAGGCCCCCTCGCCAACCACCACCTCATCGAAACGCTTTCCCTCCGGCATGATGGAAACCGGGCTGTCTTCAGGGACGCAAACGTACTCGGCATGGGCACCGTACCCGCCCGGTGTCAGTCCAAAGACGCGTCGACGCTGCGTGAATCTCGTCACGCCTTTCCCGACCGCCCCGACCGTTCCTGCGAAATCGAGTCCGAGGATCTCGTGCTTAGGCCGCAGCAGGCCCGTGTACGGCCTCATGAAAAATGGATGCGCCCTCAGTGCACAGGCATCCGTACGGCCAACCGTCGTTGCATGGACTTTGACCAGGATCTCGCCGGCTTTCGGTTCCGGTATAGGCATCTCGCGGATGGCCAGGACATTCGGCGACCCATAGCGTTCGTTGATGACGGCTTTCACTGCGTCAACTATCCATGGTGATTGCGATTTTTCCTTTGTGGCGCCCTTCTCCGAAGTAACGCAAGGCCGCCGGCACTTCGCTCAATCGATATGTTCTGTCGATGATGGGAGAGAGTTCACCTGCTTCCATGTGTTCCTTTAGGTCCCCCAGTCCCTTATTTGGCCCGTCCGCGACAAGACAAAGTTTTCTGTCGTCCCGGGTGAGCATGGCCAAGAAATTCAGGAACCAGAGTTGGTAGACCCGTGGTATAGAACCGCCGACCATGGCGTAGGTTCCACCGGGTCTCAAAGCACGCCTGTTACCGAACATGGACCGAAAATTCTGACAATCGATGATCAGTTCGTATCGCTTTCCGGTTATCGTGAAATCCTCTTTCGCATAATCGATCACATGGTCAGCCCCGACCGAGCGAACAAAGTCCAGCTTGTGCGAGGCGTCGACGCCGGTTACCTCGACCCCTGATAGTTTGGCGAGCTGAATCGCAAATGTGCCGACTCCGCCACCTGCCCCATTGATCAACACTTTATTACCCGGCTCCAACTGTCCGGCCTTACGGATTCCTTGCAGAGCCAGGACACCTGCCTGAGGTACAGCGGCTGCTTCCTCGAAAGTGGAATTCTCGGGCTTCGGCTGCAGCGCGGTTTCATGCGCGCAGGCATATTCCGCAAAGCCGCCCCAGTTGCTCCAGAGGTCGCCAAAAACCTCATCTCCCGGCTGAAATCGCGTGACATGTCTGCCAGTCGCCTCGACCGTGCCCGCGATGTCGGCACCGAGCCTCTGCTTGCCTCGTTTTGGCTTCAGGAGTCCGAACATAAAGCGGTTGATGAACGGCGTACCGTTTAAGTACTCCCAGTCCCACGAATTGACGGAAGATGCATGAACGCGTATCAGCAGTTCGCTGTCCTTCGGCGCAGGTTTCGGGACCTCTTTTAGCTCAAGAACATCTGGTGACCCATATTGCGTAAATACAATTGCTTTCATTAACATCCTCTATGGATTCCAATCATAACTGCACATGGATTTCAGTGACCGATTTCTTACGCAGAGAAAGTTGAAGGTTTGTTGATGTATATCAGCGCAAAGTAACTCGGCTCGGCGTAGATAAAGGCGATTGTTGTGCTACCTATGCTACCTGCATTCTACAGAGCATTGATCACTATGCAGTATGACTATGACGGAATTGTTATTGGTTCTGGGCTTGGTGGACTGACGGCTGTAACCGCCATAGCAGACCGAGAAAGCTGGGCTTGAACACGTGTGCGTCACGGCACCCTGTCCGTCAGCAACCGGCCAGGAGCGGACACTCACTGCAATAGAAGATCTCCGCTCAAGGTTGGATATTTCTTTTCTTGCTTGATCCGCAAATCCTACTGCTAGCCCGGTTGACTCGCCATGGTGCGGTTACGTGAACCGAGATTTCGTGGATCCCATTATTATCTTCTTCGCTCCTTATCCAATCCGCATGAAAGGCGCCCGCCCGATCCGTGGAAGACGGGCGGGCCCCACGCACGAATGCTCAGTTCTTGTCGATCTTCACCGTGAGCTTTTGCAGCGCCTCGGAGCGGAATGGCAGGGCATAAACGTCCTCGATAACCGGCGAACCGGTGTCCTCACCCACGTCGAAAGTCTCCTCGATAGAGAAGGTGGCCGGGACGGTCTTGCTGAGGTGGGTCTTTCCGACGCTCTCGCCGTTGATGAATATCTCGGCGTCGCCCTCGAAGTTCCCGGTTTTGGTGAACGTCATCGAGAGTGTCGACTTCCCGGCCGGAACCAGTTCGGAGGAAGTCAGCATGGTGCGCTCGATCCCGATGTAGTTGTAGACGTAGTGGAGCCGCCCGTTCTTGACGAAGAGGGCGTAACCGGCGGTGCGCCCGCCGGCGGTTACCAGCATGCCATCGTCGCCATCCTCGGGCATGTTCACTTCCGCGATGAACTCGTGGGACTTGTTCTTCACCGGCGGCGAGGCGGACTCGTGAACCCGGATCGCGGCGGGCGGGTAGTAGATCAATTCCTTGTCCTGCGGTGCGGCGATGGCCTGCATCTTGGCCAACCGCGGCCCAATGTCTCCGTCCAGCGGATAGACGTTGTTCTCCTCGGCTTCCTTTTCGAAGAGGGCCTTGAGCTCGGTAAGTTTCTCCGGGTATTTGTCGGCGACGTTGTTGCTTTGAGAAAAGTCTTCCTTCAGGTTGTACAGCTCCCAGACGTCATCATCGACGGTACCCTCGGCGTTGAGCACCCATGGCCGCTTCCCACGGTGCAGGGTGACGGCGGTCCAGCCATCGGCATAGATGCCGCGATTTCCGAAGAGTTCGTAGTACTGAACGGTGCGGCGGTCCTCGGCTTTGGGATCCTCAAAGGAGTAGTTCATTGGAACGCCGTCGAAGGGCATCTGCTCGATGCCATCGATGACGTTAGGTGCCTCGACACCGGCGGCCTCCAGAATGGTCGGAGCGATATCGATGATGTGGCTGTACTGGGTCCGGATCTGGCCGTGGTATTTCTTGTCGATACCCTTGGGCCAGGAGATCACCAGCGGATCGGCATTGCCGCCGCGGTGGGCGCTCTGCTTGTAATATTGGAACGGCGTGTTGCCGGCCTGGGTCCAGCCCGCGGTGACGTGCCAGACACCGACGCGGTTGCCCCACTGGTTCATGTACTGGCTGTTGACCTCGTACGGGATGTTCGGGACGCCGTTGAAGAATCCGTTCTCGTTGAAGGTGCCATGCAGGCCGCCCTCGGCGCTGCCGCCGTTGTCGGAAGTGAAGAGGACGAGGGTGTTGTCGAGCTCACCGATACGCTCGAGATAATCGAGAATGCGACCGAACTCGTAGTCGGAGTAGGTGAGCTGGCCCGCAAAGGCCTCCATCTGACGCGCGTAGAGCGCCTTTTCCTGGTCGTTCAGGGTGTCCCAGGCTGGGATCTCGGGGTCGCGCGGGGAGAGCTTCGTTCCCTTGGGCACGATCCCCATCTGGATCTGGTTGGCCAAGATCATCTCACGGGCCTTGTCATAGCCCATATCGAACTTGCCCTTAAACTGTTCTATCCATTCGCGTGGTGCCTGGTGCGGCGCATGGACCGCACCGGTGGCCCAGAACATGACAAACGGCTTCTTCTGCGCCGAGGCCCGGAGCATGGAGATCCAGCGGATCGCGGTGTCGGCCATGTCCTCGTTCACGTGGTACCCGGGCTTATCGTAGTTGGGCTGCATCGGGGTCTGATCCATCCACATGATCGGGTTGAAGTTGTTCATATCGCCGGACATGAACCCGTAGAAGTGCTCCCAGCCGTCACCCGAGGGCCAGCGGTCGAAGGGGCCGGCGAAGGTGGATTCCCACTGGGGGGTGTGGTCCCACTTGCCGATGAACATGGTGGACCAGCCCGCCCGCTTGAGGATGTCGCCGAAACCCTTGGCGGACTCCGGCGGGTGGGCGTTGTAGCCGGGGAAGCCCATCGCGGTCAGTGAATGGGAACCCATGCCGATATTGTGGTGGTTCCGGCCGGCCGCAATCGCGGCGCGCGAGGGCGAACACAGGGCAGTGGTGTGGAAGTTGTTGTAGCGTAGCCCGTTTTCCGCGAGTCGGTCGATCGTCGGCATTGGCGTGAGGCCACCGAATGCGCTCGAGTGGCCGTAGCCCATGTCATCGATGAGCCAGACCAGCACATTGGGTGCGCCCTCGGGCGGTCGCACCGGTTCCGGCCAGTATTCCTCGGAGTCGGTCAGGGTTTTACCGATCTTGCCTTTGAATTCCTGCGCTTGCACTCCCGCCGTCATGGCAATAGCACACACGATGGCAAACAGTATATTCAGTGCTTTCTTCAAGGCTCTTCTCCTTTCTGTCTTACTTGATCTTCACGACGTCATCGGGCTTCCACGTCTGGTCGCCACCGGGCGTTCCTACTTCTTCGGAAACAAGAACTGCCAGGTGAAAGTCATCTGTTGTTTAGGGGCACCGTCGGGTTTCACGACGTTGTAGTAGTATTCCGCACCGTCCTGCCAGGTAAAAGATCCATTTTGAGCAGACTATAAGCGAATTCAATGGCGCTCAAGGTTGACGCATATCAAACAAACCTTACAAATTTGGTTTAAGAAATCCTGCGCCCACATTCATACCATTAGCGCATGGAAACTCCATATGGAAATGGCTCCAAGGTGGAGCCGAAAAGGACAGGTTTGGGTCGGGGCCTGTCTGTTAGAAGAGGCTTAAATTGCCAGCACCTGATCCTTATCGAACGACGGTTGTCCCCTGCAAAGCAGACCGAGAAAACTGGCTTGAACACCAAGATACATCAGCTGCGTGTCCGTCAGCAGCCGGCCAACTCCGGAAGTTCGAGACAACCAGATAACTTAGTTTCGAAAGTCCGCTTGTCCTTTCAATCGCCGTGAGGCTCGCGACCTGTTCATGAGACAACATAGATCCATGAGGAAGCCAGTCTCAGAAACCAAAAGCACGACAAGCCGCTCATCC
>CAMYOI010000307.1 GCA_947259955.1 uncultured Gammaproteobacteria bacterium | reverse complement strand
GCGCTCGTGGACGTGGGTCTCAACGACAGCTTTCGAAAGTTCGAGCAGGAACCGGAGAGCTTCACATGGTGGGACTATCGGGCGGCGGCTTTCAGGCGCAATCGTGGCCTGCGGATCGACCACATTCTCTGCAGTGACTCCCTCTACACGCGATGTCTTGCCTGCCACGTGGACAAGGGGCCGAGGAAGCTGGAACGGCCATCGGATCATGCCCCCGTGATGGCGGAGTTCGAAGGCTGAATCAGGTCGTCGTCGGAATCTGAACGTCGATATGGTGTGAGGCGGGTAACCGGCTTTTGTCCGGCGGTAATTCGAGGATGGCCTGAGTGGTCCTGATTGCAAACGATCCGGTGCAATCCGCCCCGTTCGAATATCTGCCTCACTGCCTGCTGTTGACCGTAACCATGTTCGACGAGAATCCAGCCGCCGCTGCGCAGATGTCTCGAAGCTTCTGAGCCGATGTCACGCAGCGCGTCGAGGCCCTCCGGTCCCGCTTTCAGCGCGGTAACGGGTTCATGCGCGAGATCATCATGCAGCAGGCACGAATCACCGTCTGCGATATAGGGCGGATTGGAAACGATCAAATCGAAGTCGAGCCCCGCAAGCGGTGCGCACCAGTGTCCGCACAGAAATCTTATGTTTTGGATCTCCAGCCGCCTGGCGTTGTTTTCCGCGACGCGCAGCGCCTCGATGGAAACGTCGGTGGCGGTCAGTTCGCAGTACGGTCGTTCACGGGCAATGGCCAGGGCCACCGCGCCGCTCCCCGTCCCCAGGTCGGCGATACGGTACTGCGCATGCTGCGGAATCAACCTCAGCGCGTGCTCGACGAGGTGTTCGGTTTCAGGCCGGGGAACCAGTACCGAGCATTCGACCTGCAGGCGTAGCGACCAGAATTCTTTCCAGCCGGTGATATAGGCAACGGGCTCGCCGCGCCTGCGGTCATCGATCAGCCCCCGATAGCGTTCCAGCTCATCGCGGTGGACAGTTTCTTTGCCATGGGCGAGCAACCAGGCGTGCGTCCGTGACAGGCTGTGTTCGAGCAGGACGCGAGCATCGAGGTCCGCAGTGGCACTGGTGTTCTCCAGTATCCGCACGGCCTGCGCCAGGGCGTCGTCGATGCTGGTCACCGGTTTTGCGTCCAGCTGATTCAGGCGTCGGCCGAGAGCGCCGCCAGTTGATTCATCTGGTGTTCGTTCAGCAACGGCTCGATGACCTGGTCCAGATCTCCCGACAGCACCTCATCCAGTTTGTAGAGGGTGAGATTGATGCGATGGTCGGTAACGCGGCCCTGCGGAAAGTTGTATGTGCGTATTCTTTCCGAGCGGTCCCCGCTGCCTACCAGGGATTTTCTGGTTTGCGCTTCTTCGGCAAGCTGCCTGGTCCTTTCCGCCTCGAGCAGGCGTGATCTCAGAACGGTCATCGCTCGCGCCCTGTTCTTGTGCTGAGAGCGTTCGTCCTGGGATTCGACGACTATCCCGGTCGGCAGGTGCGTGATCCTGATGGCGGAGTCCGTTTTATTGACATGCTGGCCACCGGCGCCGGACGCGCGAAAGGTATCAATACGCAGGTCCTGTGCATTGACCTCCACGTCATCGATTTCGTCGGCTTCCGGCATTACCGCCACCGTGCAGGCGGAGGTGTGAATTCGCCCCTGCGCCTCGGTCTCGGGAACGCGCTGCACCCGGTGGGCGCCGGACTCGAACTTGAGACGCGAGTAGGCGTTCTTGCCCACAACCCGGCTGATGATTTCTTTGTAGCCCCCGTGCTCCCCCTCGCTCTTGCTGATGATCTCCACCTTCCAGCGACGCCGCTCCGCGTAGATGGTGTACATGCGAAACAGGTCTCCGGCAAACAATCCCGCCTCGTCACCCCCCGTTCCGGCCCTGATTTCCAGCAGGATGTTGCGCCCGTCGTTTGGGTCCCTCGGTACGAGAAGTTTCTGGATCTCCCGTTCCTGATCGGACAGCCGGGCCTCGAGGTCTCTGATCTCCTCCTGGACCATCGTCCTGATTTCACTGTCGCTTTCCGTCAGCATCGAGTGGGCGGCCTCCAGTTCGTCCCGGGTAGCCTGAAGCGCCCGATACTGTCGAACCACGGGTTCGATATCGGACAGTTCGATGGACAGGTTCCTGAACCTATCCTGGTCCTTGATTGTTGCCGGATCGACCAGAAGTCCGTTGATTTCCTCCTGCCGCTCTACCAGCTGATCCAGCTTGCCCTGTATGGATGGATTCATGAAAGTCCCGATCTACGGCTCCAGTTTGAACAATCTTCGCACGGCGTCGTTCAAGGTGCCGTCGTTGTCGCTCCTTGCCAGCTGCTTGGTGGGATTGTGGGTGAATTTCCTCGACAGGCTGCCGGCGAGTTGGCGGACTACTTCATTCGCGTCCGCGCCGGCCTGCAGTTTTTTCTGCGCTCGCTCCACTTCGGTTTCAACTATACGGTCGAACGATTCCCGAAGCGCCTTGATCGTGGGCACCGCATTCAGGCTGTTTAGCCAGCCCATGAACTCGTTGGTCTGGGTATCGATGATCTGCTCCGCTTCGCGGGCGGCCTGTCTTCGGGCCTGGAGGTTTTCTTCTATCACCCCCTGCAGGTCATCTACCGTGTAAAGAAAGACATCGTCGAGCTCGGCCACTTCGGCCTCGATATCGCGGGGCACGGCCAGGTCCACCATGAATATAGGACGGCGTCTGCGCCTCTTCAGGGCACTTTCGACCGCACCCTTGCCCAGTATCGGCAGCGTACTTGCGGTAGAGGAGATGACGATGTCGCCCTCGCTCAAACGCGCCGGAAGTTCGTCTAGGGAAATGGCTTCCGCACCAAAGGTTTCGGCTAGCCGGCGGGCCCGCTCCAGGGTGCGATTGGCCACGATCAGGTGTTTTACGCCGTTTTCCTTCAAATGCCGAGCCGTAAGTTCGATAGTCTCACCTGCTCCGATCATCAGCACCGTCTGTTGCGACAGGTCGGAGAAGATCTGTTTGGAAAGCGATACCGCCGCGAACGCCACGCTTACCGCGCTGGAACCAATTGCCGTGTCCGTGCGTACCCGCTTCGCGACCGAGAAAGTCTGCTGGAATAAGCGGTTCAGTATTTTGCCCGTGACGCCGGATTTGTGAGCAATCGCAAATGCCTCTTTCATTTGCCCCAGAATCTGCGGTTCGCCCAGTACCATCGAATCCAGGCCCGAGGCGACCCGGAACGCATGCCGGACCGCCTGTTCATCAGGAAATCGGTATAAATAGGGTGAAAGGTCAGATTCCGGGACGCCATGAAAAGCACACAACCACGCAATGAGCTGTGCTTCGGAGTTATCCTGCTGATGGCAGTAAATTTCGGTTCGGTTGCAGGTGGAGAGAATGGCCGCCTCCCTAACCTGGTTTCGCTTCGCCACCTCGTGCAGCGCTTCCACCAGCCGTTCCGCCGTAACCGCCACCCGCTCCCTGACGCCAATGGGGGCGCTGTCGTGGTTCAGTCCAATTGCAATCAGACGCACTTTAGTGTGGTGTAACCTGGTTTTGCCAATAACGGTTCATGGGGCGCCGGTTGACGCTGATGCGGTGCCCAGCCGCCGCCGCTCTTTCACGAATGCCTTGATAGCGGCGACCGCGGTAGCAACCGCCAGCAGCCCCCCCGCAGACGCCATGAACAGCAGTGCCCAGTGCCCGGAATTCCACCAGTCCAGTAACAACCAGAACAATCCCCATGTCGCGCAGATCAGCACGAACAATCCCGGCACCAATACAAACGTCATTCCTCTTGAATGCTTGAACAGGATCAGGCTGAGCATCAGCATTACGGTCCCGGCAAACAGCTGGTTTGTTAATCCGAGGAACAACCAGTGATTCAATCCAAGGTCTGCCTGAAGCGCGAAACACGTTGCAACAACGACGATGCCCGTCGCAATACGTGCCCTTTTCTTCCTGCCTCGCAGCCGCTCCACCGAAAAATCCTCAGCGAATTCCTCGACGCTGAATGACAGGGCCCGAAGAGTGGATTCCAGCATGGTCAGCGCCATGGATGCCACGATTGCCGCGACCATGGTCACCGCCAGGTGCAACGGCACGCCGAGGGCGGCCACGAAACGCCCCATTTTCGTGACGGCCAGGTCGAGCCAGGCAAACACGTCGGCTCGATCCGGCAAGGATCCGTACATAGACGACCACTCCCCTGTCTCGGAAAAGCCGGCGCAAAGGACGGCCAGCACCAGGACGGCCAGCGCCCCGTTGACCATGGCGCTGCCAAAAGTGATGACGGGGGCGTCTTTGTGCTGATTGATCTGACGCATGGTCGGGCCGGTAGCAATCAGCGCAGTGACACCCGATATGGATCCGGCGCTTATCGCCAGAAACAGTAAAGGAAACAGATCGGGCAGCGTCGTTTCGACATTGAACTCAGGCGCCACAATGGTCGGGGCCGACAGCACCAGTCCGGAAACGGTGAGCAACATAACGAGTGCCAGTAATATGCCTACGACGACACCCCTTGGTCGGCCGATTGCCGATATGGGCGCATCGATGGATCGAAACGCCATCACGAGTGCGACCGCCACCCACGGGGCCTCGTTCGGTATTTGAAGCACTTCATCGCCGTTGATATCGAGCGCCAATTCACCGCCAATGCTCAGGGGGAACATCTGTCCCAAAAACATCCCCGTAATCAGCAGGCCGGTGGTCGCCGCAACCCACATGAATCTGGCCATTCTGGAATGGGAAGAGAGCATACGGCGGAGCGGCCAGGCGGAGGCCGCGAGTGAGAGAAAAAACCAGGTCGCGTCCGGATGTGCCTGCAGCAACTGTCCCAGCAGCACAGCCGTCAGTGTGCACATCAACACCAGCAGGGCGACCCCCAGCAGAAAAACGGGTAGCGCGGCCCACGCCCCCGCCGCTTCGAAAATAACCCCCGCCATACTGTTGCCGCCGTCTCGCAGGCTCGACCACAGGCTCGCCAGAGAGTAGACGCCGCCGGCGACCAGTGTGCCGACGACAATCCACAAAAACGCCGGCACCCAGCCCCACGCTACGCCGATACCGACACCGGTAATCGACACCAGTCCGACGCTGGCTGCGGCGTGGTATCCCAACAGCAGCCAGCGGTTGCAGGCGCTGTAGTCATGCGGATCCGCCTGCTGGTGAGCGGGTGTGGTTACATCCTTGCGTGGCCGGAACACCCC
>CAMYOI010000306.1 GCA_947259955.1 uncultured Gammaproteobacteria bacterium | reverse complement strand
AGCGGCCTGTCGATCGGTTACGAAAAATTCGTCATGGACGCCGAACAGTGTGGTGCAATGTACCGCTTGCTGCGGGGCCTGGTAGTCGATGACGAAGAATTGGCGCTGGATGCTTACCGGGAAGCTGGAACGGGTACTAATTTTCTCGGTGTCGGGCATACCATGCGACACTATAAAACTGCCAATTACCGTGCCGATCTCAGTGACGCCAACCCGTACGAACAGTGGCTAGAGGAAGGCAGCAAGGACATGCAACAGCGCGCGTTGACGCGCTGGAAGCAGATGCTCGCCGACTACCAGGCGCCCCCCATCCACCCGGGTGTCGACGAAGCCCTGCTCGAATTCGTCGCCCGAAAGAAGGCCTCGGTGAAGGATGCCTGGTATTGATTGCTGCTGGACCAGCCAGCTTCGGGAAAGGCATCGCAGATAGAGACTGTTTTACGGTGAAATGCAAATAAACCGGCATTGTCAGTCCTTGGCAAGAAGTCAAAGCTGCCTGATGAGAAATGCGGGCTATAGCGCCAGCTGAACACCAGCAAACCTAATTGGACATCTGCGAAATCAATGCTTTGGTTAGCGGATCGTGAGCATTGCCAAGCCGGTCGGTAATAGAGAAATGGTTGTCACCCGGCATCGACATATATTCTGCCTTGATACGGTGCAGTCTCAATTGGGCGGCGTACTGAAGTGATTGCCAGTGAAATAGATCGGGCTCAATTTCACCAACTGCAACAATGGATGGCCCATTGGCGATCGGCGTAAAGCGCATAGGGCTCATCGCCTTCGCTTCCCTGGCGGTCAGTCTAATATCCTGCTGTAAATCGGTGTGCCGGTGAGGTTCGATATCGAACAAACCGCTCAACAACACGGTACCCTTGATTAAGTCCCTGGGCAGCCGTCGTTGCTGCCACCAATCGGTGGCGACCATCATTGCGGTGAGCTGGCCTCCAGCCGAATGCCCGGAGACAAAAATACGTTGTCGGTCGCCGTTGTATTTTTCGATGTTTTTATAAATCCATATCATCGCCGTTCTGATCTGCACGACAATGTCGCTAATCCGCACCTGGGGACAAAGATCGTAGTCGAGCAAAACCACGGTTGCCCCCGCGGCTACTAACGGTCCGGCGATGTGACTGTAAACAGACTTGTTAATGTGCGCGGCGCGCCAGTAACCGCCGTGAATAAATACATGCACAGGCGCATTTTTAGAACACCCCGGGAAAACGTCCAGCATCTGACCGCTGGTGTCACCGTAGGGCAGGTCAAGCTGACAATCCAGCCTGCGGCGTATGCGAGCGCTTCGTTTTTCCGAGTTTGACAAATACTCGCCGGCGTTTTTCACGGTCAATAGCGGCAGGTATTGATTGTTCAGATCTTTAATCTGTGCCTTAGTCAGTTTCATGTGCGGCCACGTCTGAAAAAATATCGACCGACAGGATGTTGCCATCGCCGAATTCACGAGGACTAAATTCAGGGTCTACACAGCGCTCGATCAGCCCCCTGTAGGGAACGGTAAAAAGTTCCATCTCGCCTTTGTCGTTTTTACGATAACCCATCATATTGGCAATCTCGACGACGAAAGCTCCTTCCCATCGCACCCGGCCTTTGTCCTGATAGCCCTCAAATGAGTGAAACACAGTTTCCTCGATGGCATCATAATCTTTCATTTGCTTATCCTGTACTTGCCGCTAGACCATGGTATTTACCGAACCTCGTGGAGCTCAAAGGCCCTGCCGCGGGCACATGCGGCGGATTACTGAGATGTACCCAGACAGCAGATACCCACAGCCTCGTGCAAGGGCAGAATTGATCAAGCTGGGGTGAGCAGTCCAAATCCTTTTCGACGGTAAGTTGCCACGCGTATAATACACGGCAGCATATTCAGCAGGCACCTCTTTTCGTTCCCCTTAACTTTAACTTTGGCGGTGGTGCACACAGGCGGAAAATGACGAATGAAGACAAAACCGTTTCACTGGTGCTTGGTAGTGGTGGGGCGAGGGGGCTCGCTCACATCGGCGTTGTCGAATGGCTGCATGACCATGGATATGAGATCAGATCCATTGCCGGTGCGTCGATGGGGGCACTGGTCGGGGGTGTCTATGCTGCGGGTAAACTCAACGTGTATACCGATTGGGTACAAGCGCTGGAAAAAGGCGATGTACTGAGGTTGCTCGATATCTCGTTTCAGCCCGCAGGGTTGTTTAAGGGTGACCGCGTAATAAACGTACTCAAAGAATTGATCGGCGAATTTCGGATCGAGGCGTTGCCAATTTCGTATACCGCGGTAGCCACGGATCTGGACACAGGAAAAGAAATTTGGTTGTCCAGCGGCCCCCTGTTCGACGCCATTCGCGCTTCCATTGCAATTCCAACAATTTTCACACCCCACGTGGTCAAGGGGCGAGTATTAGTTGACGGTGGTTTGGTCAACCCGGTGCCCATAGCGCCGACTTTGCGTGACATGACCGGCGCCACAATTGCCGTGAATGTGAGCGGATCACCGGACAACTCTCTCGTCGAACCTGCGGAGGACAAGGCGCGAAAGGAAAATTCGTACCAACGGCGGGTCCACGAGTGGGTGAGAGCACTGCAGTCCAAAACACCCTTGGAGGGAAGCCAGGATCGAGGTCCAATCGAGATAATCACGCGATCGTTCGAGACCATGCAGGCTACCGTGGCGCGCCTCAAGATTGCCGCTCATCCCCCAGATGTCGTCATCACCATACCCCGGAACGCCTGCCGGTTTTTCGAATTCTATCGAGCAACCGAATTGATTGAATTGGGACGCGAGCGCGCCGAAGCAGCTCTCGGTGGCGGTTTCGATAGCTCCGCGTAAACGCCTTGAACGACTGTTGTGGAGGAACCGTACGCACAACTGCTGTGACCCGTTTCGAGCCTTGAAGGCGAACCTTGAGTGATTGTGGCCGGGAAACTGACCTCCCGTGAATCTGCTCGATTTGACCGTCAAGCACTGCTTGAACCCCGAAGGTCTAATTCGACAAATCAGCCGTCATTGCCTACTCGTGTTAGATAATCCGTTCGGCGCCATCAGCTATAGCCAATGTTCATTAAGCATTGTGGCTGCGCATTGGTTTTACTGGTTCATATTCGTCAGAGTCTACGAAAGCCCGAGCACCATCTATATCAGTAAACTCAATTATAATTAAACACGACGGTGTCCATAGATCAGTTTCGGCAACATCCATTTCGCTACCTCGCGCGCGACAAGAACCACCACACTATTAATCGATAGGTTTCGCGAGTTTTTTGTATTCTTCGTATGCGGAAGGGTTTTCGATTTTTGTAACTACGATAAGAGAAGTACCAGAGGAAGACTCCAGTTGTTTACAATTTATTGGTTGGGTAATGATCGTGGTCGGTGCAAGATCCAATCGCTGTAGTAAACTAGCGTATTGATAGAGGCTAAACATAAATCGGGCATTCGATAGAGTATCCCGAAGGTTCGGTTTTGCCGAATCCAACGATTCTAGTTAGTTCTTGTCCAGGATACCCGCCATTGCGAGCGTAGCGAAGCAATCCAGTGAAACTAATTGTTTAACTGCGGCGCTGGATTGCCGCGTCCTGCCACGCTTCGCTCGCTGCTTGGGCACACTCTTCGCAATGAATCAAGCTTTTTCTGGACAGGAACTTGTTAGATTGTTGACAGGCGGATTAGGGCGACGAGCTGGAAAAAGATCTGCTCCAGTAAAAAGACTGTATAATATTCACTCCGGCCATTTAGATAATCCGGGATCCGCTCGCTCACCATCCGAGATGCACCGTCACGGTTGAAATACTTGAACGTACCCTTGGGATTAAAACGCAATTGATTTCAACAAAGCGTTGTACTCGGTCTCTTGTTGATATGTTACCGGTGCAAGCGCAATCTGATTGAATTGAAAGGAGGAATAGTTGGATAAGAAATAGTTTGATAAGAAATAGTTTGATAAGAAATAGTTTGATAAGAAATAGTTTGATAAGAAATAGTTTGATAAATAGACTCATGCTGTTGGCGATGGCCGTGGTGCTCTTGCCGCTCTCGGCCGAGGCTGCCGCCCAGGACAAGCCGAACATTCTGATTATCTGGGGCGACGACATCGGGCAGTTCAACATCTCCGCCTACAACATGGGGATGATGGGTTACAGAACGCCAAACATCGACCGAATTGCCGCCGAAGGCATGATCTTTACCGACGCATATGGCGAGAACAGTTGCACCGCCGGCCGAGCAGCTTTCATTACGGGTCAGAGCCCGTTTCGCACGGGGCTGCTCAAAGTAGGCCTACCGGGAGCCAAGGAAGGCCTGATGGAAGCGGACCCAACAATCGCCACGCTGTTGAAGGACCACGGCTACATGACCGGCCAGTTTGGCAAGAACCATCTGGGTGACCTGGACGTGCATCTGCCCAGCAACAACGGTTTCGACGAGTTCTTCGGCAATCTCTATCATCTGAACGCCGAGCAGGAGCCGGAGCATCCGGACTATCCCAAGGATCCTGAATTCAGGAAGAAGTTCGGCCCGCGGGGCGTGATTCACAGCTACGCGGACGGACGCGTCGAGGATACTGGCCCGCTGACCAAGAAGCGGATGGAGACCGTGGACGGGGAGTTTCTGACTGCTGGCCTCGACTTCATCGACCGCGCCCACGCCGCCGGCAAACCGTTCTTCGTCTGGTTCAACTCGACGCGCATGCATATCTGGACGCACCTAAAGGAGGAGTCCAAGAACAAGACCGGCTTTGGTGTCTATGCCGACGGCATGGTCGAGCACGACGGCCATGTGGGGCAGCTGCTCGACAAACTCGACCAACTTGGCATCGCTGACAACACAATCGTCATGTACTCCACCGACAATGGGGCGGAGGTAATGTCCTGGCCAGACGGTGGCACGATCCCGTTCAAGGGCGAGAAGAACACCACCTGGGAGGGTGGCTTCCGGGTACCCATGATGGTCCGTTGGCCTGGCTTGATCGCTCCAGGCCAGGTGTCGAACGAGATGATCTCGCAGCTTGACTGGATGCCAACCCTGCTGGCGGCGGCTGGCGACACCGAGGTGAAGGGTAATCTCCGCGGCGGCATGCAGGCAAACGGCAAGAGCTACAAGGTTCATCTCGACGGCTACAACTTCCTGCCCTACTTCATGGGTGAGGTCGACAAGGGCCCACGCGAAGAGTTCTTCTACTTCACCGA
>CAMYOI010000305.1 GCA_947259955.1 uncultured Gammaproteobacteria bacterium | reverse complement strand
CGAACGGTTAGAGCAAGGTCCGGCCGATTAAGCGTCATTCTCCGGACCGGCGGCTTCATACCGGTAAGCGGCCACAACATTTCCCAAAATCTTAACGATTCTACGTCTGGAATATACTCGATCCGGACGTTCAGACTTTCGGAGCGAACGCTAACTATCGACCCAAGCCAGACGTAGCTCAACCAAGGGGAAAGCCGGTGAGGCGGGGTACTCCTTGATGGTGTTTTTCACTCGCCCAATAGGGCACTGCGACGTTGGGCAAGTGTTTCCGGCGCGTAGTAGAAAGGCTCTCGTATTCCTTTCTTGCGTTGTGCGTTCCCGTGAACTCAGTCTTGAGGCCAATCAAGACTGTGTGCAAATTTTCGAATATCTTCGATAAGTAGATCTGGTTCTTCCATTGCCGCAAAATGTCCACCACACGGCATTTCCGTCCATTGCGTGACGTTGTAAATCCGTTCGGCATAACTGCGTGGCGGCCACGCCAAAAGTTCTTCAGGAAACAGCGCACAGCCAGTCGGCACTTCGACTCTTTTTCCTTCCGGTGACAAGATTCTTCCACCTTCCTCGCGGCGCCCGTAGTAGATCCACGAAGCAGTATTGAATGTCCGGGTAACGATGTAGACCATGATATTGGTCAGCAGCTGATCTTTAGTGTAGACGCTCTCCACATCGTCTCCCGCCACATCGGACCAGCCGTGCATCTTTTCCAATATCCATGCGGCCACGCCCACCGGGCTATCCATCATCGCATAACTCAAGGTCTGAGGCTTGGTTGCCTGCTGAGTGCGGTAACCATTCTGCATGATCTGGTCTTTTTCGAACTGCTCCGCCCATGCGATCTCCTCAGCTCCCTGTGGCTCATCCTTGTGCCTCATGGTAAGGATGTTAATGTGAATAGCAGCACATGCAGGGGCGTGCTCATAGCCGAGCCAACTTGAAATGGCACCACCCCAGTCTCCGCCCTGCGCGATATAGGCTTCATACCCAAGGACATCGGTCATCAGGCTGTTAAAAATCGCCGCCATCTTTCTTGGGCCATAGGGTCGAGGTGGGCGACCCGAAAAACCGAACCCAGGTAAAGAGGGCGCAACTACGTCAAATGCATCCTCCACGGTTCCGCCGTGATTTTCGGGATGTGCAAGCAAATCGATGAAATCCAGAAACTCGACAATCGTGCCTGGCCAACCATGGCTAATGATGAGCGGCTTGGGATTGGGCCCACTACCTTTTTCATGAATAAAATGAACATCAATCCCATCTACCGGCGTCTTGAAATGGGAAAACTGGTTAATTTGCGCTTCTTGTTTTCGCCAATCGAATTCAGTCACCCAGTAGTCACAGAATTCTTTCATATAATCCAGATTTGTACCGTACTCCCATCCGCCGTCGTCTGGCATTTCGTGCCAGGGAAATGCGGCAACCCGTGCTTTTATGGCCTCAATAGTTTCGTCAGAAACAGTGATGCTGAATGGCTCAATGGACGTCATATCGGCCTATTTGATCCTGATTTCTTGCTTTTGGATTTGAGCCGTCTTGCCAACTTCTTCCAAACAGATTTGGCTTTCCGGATGCACAAAAGCGCCAATTTCGTATCAAAATGTCGGAATGGAATTAGGGGATATATGGTGAAACCATTATAGTACGATTTCAGTCACCCGAATACTTAACGAGGAGTACTCAATGAAGTCTTCATTTTGGAAGGTGGCCGCTACATCGGCTTTCATGTTGTTTGGCGCTCAAGCAGCGAACGCGCAAACAGTTTTGAAACTGGGCACAGTCGGCTTCAAAGGAATGCCAATCGGTGACGCAATTGATCAGGCCCTGATTCCCACGTTGGAGGAAGTATCGGGTGGCAAAATGAAAATTGAGCCACACTACCGTAAATCCCTGTGCAGTGAACAAACCTGTGGTGAACAGGCAAACCAAGGTCTGATTGCGCTCTGGACGAGCTCAACCGCAAATTTTGGCAACTTTGGAACCGCGCTGGCAATTTTTGATCTGCCATACATATTCAAGAGCATCGAAGATGCTGATCGGATCTCAAGTGAATGGCTGGCAAAGAAGCAGTGTGATATTGCTGCTGAAGAAGCCGGCCACGTTTGCTTAACCGTCTATTCCAGCGGAGGCTTTCGTCAGCTCGGAAATGCGCACGGCCCCGTGCATGTTCCCGACGATATGAAAGGCATCAAATGGCGCGTTACAAAGAGCCCAATTGAATACACGCTAGTTAAAAACTGGGGCGCTGTTCCCGTGCCTTATGACTGGGCGCAACTCTATCAAGGCCTGCAAACCGGCGTTGTTTCGGGCCAGTATGTCGCGACACCCTGGCAACACGTTGCTAAGCTGCATGAAGTCGCCAAATACTTCACCGAAATCGGCGGGTCATGGTCAGGCAACCAGCTGTCGATGAAGATGCGATCAAAGCCCAGATTGAAGAATGGTACGTGCCCACTGACGAGGAAATAACACTCTGGAGGGCTGGCGCGATTGACGCCTGGTTAAACGCAAAAGGTACGTTCGACCCCGCAACTGCAGAACGCGTGCTGCAGGAACAAGGGATGACGGACTTCATTGCCCAGTTAAAAGAAGCAGGTGCTTTGTAAAACCAGTTGGCATCTTGTCGCTCTGGCAGATGGCGCGGTGATCACCGCGCCATCTTCTTTTCTGTCTTCCGATAAAATAGCAAGTTTAAGTACCCCTGGCCTAGGGTAAGGACGCCAAGCAGCTTGGAAAGCATCCTTCTTCTGCTCGTCCTTGTTCTGCTTATCCTTTTGGGGGCCCCCATTGGATTTACCCTGATTCTGATTCCCGTCGTCTACATTCTGATTACCGACGCGGCCCCGATGATCTTGATCCCAAGCCAGATGTTTAGCGCCATCGACGCGGTACCCTTAACAGCGATCCCGTTCTTCATGCTGACGGGAGAGCTCATGACCAGCGCTACCATCACAGACAGACTGGTCGAATTAAGTCAACGTATTATCGGCCGGATGCGCGGGAGCATGGCGCAAGCGAATGTCCTCGTCTCCATGTTCTTCGCTGGAATGAACGGTTCGGTCGTGGCCGACACGGCAACCGTTGGATCGCTGCTTGTTCCTGCCATGAAAAAAGCAGGCTATCCATCTGACTTTGCCGCTGCAATCACAGCCGTCAGTTCGACAATCGGCGGCATCATCCCTCCGTCCATCATGATGATCGTTCTTGCCAATGCAGGCGGCATCTCGGTGGGGGCCCTGTTCGCGGGCGGTATCATTCCTGGCTTGATGATCGGACTCATGCTTATGATCATCAATTACTTTATCGCTAAGAAAAACAATTTTGAGCGCAGCGAAGAACCTTTCAGTCTGAAAGCGCTGGTGATTTCCGGCTATAGATCTTCTTTCGCCCTGCTGATTCCCATTGTACTGGTTGGGGCGGTTGTCTTTGGTGTTGCAGGGGTAGTGGAGGCCGGCGCTTTGACCGCGACCATTGCGTTGATTGTTGGTCTCTTCATCTATCGAACAATCACCTGGAACAATTGTAAGAGCTCTTTTGTGCGCGCCTTTCGCAACTCCGCAATGGTATTTATCATTATCGCTGCTTCGGGCCCCTTCAGTTGGCTCTTGACATCCCTTGGTGCCATCAACCAACTGGAACAATGGTTGCTCAGCTATACCTATAATCCGTTGCTTTTTGCCCTGGTTCTGGTGCTGTTTATCTGTTTGCTTGGAATGGTTATGGATTCAGCCGCCAACATTATTGTTGTCGGCCCGGTTCTAGTGGATGTGATGGTGAAAGCGGGCTACCCTGATGTCCAGGCTGCGCTTATCGTCGTTGTAGGCTTTCTGATCGGATCGGTCACACCACCCGTTGGGGTGGCGTTTTTCACCGCTGGGGCAATCGCTAATGTGCGATTGGAAAAAGTAGCGCTTGCGATGTTGCCCTACCTGGCTGCGCTCTTCGTACTGTTGTTCGTGCTGATCGTTGTGCCCGAGTTCACTATGTATCTGCCCCAGGTTTTTGGTTTCGTGAAATGACCGCGCGGTACTTAACAGGCGAACCCAAAGATCGGGCGGTGAGCTTCGGAGTCTTTCACCATGATTAAGATCATTACATGGATCGACATGTTGGTAAAAAAAATACTGACCGGATTTTGCGCGATCTTATTGCTGTTGATGGTTGTGTTCGCCGTCTACAACGTGGTGATGCGTTACGTCTTTGAGGACCCTCCTGTGTGGGGAGATCTGCTAACCGTGTTGAGCAACATCTGGTTGGTCTTTTTAGCACTGGCGCTAACGGTAAGGGACAAGGATCACATAGCACTGGACCTGATTTACTCATGGTTACCAGTGAAGTTGGCCTTTATCATCCAGCAATTTTGGACATTGATAATTTTTTGTCTTGGCATCGTTATGATCATCTACGGGATGGAAGCGGTTGCCACGATGGGCGGGAAATACTGGGAGATGTGGCACTTTGCCTGGGAAGAGGGTCAGCTGGTATTCAAGCCAAACTACATGCCCAAAAAATATGCCATTGCTATCGTGCCGATATCTGGTTTCCTGGTCTGCGTCGCAGCTATCGCGTCCATAATTGAAGACAGTTTTAAAGTACGCGCCGGGACTTACAAACTAACAAAGGAAGTGGATCCCCACATCGGGATTGGCCAGTAAAAGTCAGGAAACGATGGTGGGTTGTTTCTCCTTCGCGGCCCTCGCTAGCCCGATGGTAGTGATTTTGGGCTACTTGAGTTCTATTGTTCGGTATTGGCCGGCACTCAGCGTTCTACACTGCTTCAGAATCCACCACGCTAGCAAATGCGGCTGAACTTAGGCGTTGTACCCGTCCACTTTACCGCGCAAAAAGGTCAGCTATTGGCCGGGTCCCGCCGCATGGAGTGCAGTAAAATTTACCCGCCCAAGGTCTGTTTGCTCGGTCCGCTATGGCGGAGACAGCCGCCAGTCGAGCTCAGGCAAAATCAGTACTGGCCTGATAGACTGGACTTGACACATTCTTGCCGGTCGCAACCAGAGCACGCTACGCCCGCAAAATGCCCATGCCGACCTTCGTTTCGAGGGAGATAATGAGTTGTTGCGATGCTTAGAACAGCACACCTCCCATCAACTTGTAGCCACGAGACTCTTGGTGTTCCTCTTCGAAGTGGCTGTCGGATAATCCGTGGTAGTAGCGAATTTGCACAAATCCGGTTTTGTCCCCAGACAGCCCCAGGATTTATTACCAACTTTTGTCACTGATTTTTGAAACCACTCAGAGCCAAAAAACCACCTTATCCCCCTATCACCTGGCCTTAAAAAGCAGTATCGTCGCGCACTTTTTGATGTTTCATTTAGCAAAATATTAATCCCTGATGTTCCAAGAAATTAAGGCGAGTTGGGCGCTGTTGCTGGGCATTGGTTTCATGATGCTGGGTAATGGTCTGCAAGGTACCCTGCTGGGGGTCCGAGCCACCCTGGAAGGTTTTCCCACCTTCACCACCGGTGTGGTGATGTCATTCTATTTTATAGGGATGCTGTTGGGAGGCATCCTGACCCCCAAGCTGGTTGCACGGGTCGGCCACATCCGCGTATTCGCGGCCCTGGCCTCCACCGCATCGATAGCCATTCTGGTCCACAGCCTTTACGTTAATCCCTATACCTGGTCGCTGATGCGATTAGTGACAGGGATTTGTTACTCGGGCTTATATGTGGTGTCGGAAAGCTGGCTTAACGACCGGGCAAGCAACGAGACCCGGGGCAAGATGTTGTCTATGTATATGGTCATAATCACGCTCGGTATGGGCAGTGGTCAGTTCTTACTTAACGTAGCAGACCCGGCCAGTGCGGAGTTGTTTATCCTGATATCAGTAATCATCTCCTTTAGTCTAATTCCGATTCTGCTAACGGTTCGCCCAGCGCCGCGATTTGATGAAGTGGAATCCATGTCTATCCTTACATTATTTCGCGCCTCGCCCTTGGCGGTTATCAGTAATGTGCTTACCGGTGCCGCTCACGGTACCGTTTTCGGCCTAGGGGCCGTGTACGGTTTGAATAAGGGCTTCAGTAATGAGTTGGTGTCCCTGTTTATGGCATCGTTCCTGTTGGGTGGGCTGTTGTTACAATGGCCCATTGGCTGGCTGTCAGACAGGGTGGGGCGGCGAGCTATTATGTTGGGGATCGCTATTGCATCAGTGGGCCTGACTCTGCTGGCGTCGGTGTGGCCATCCGACAGCGCTCTTTTCATACCGCTGATCACGTTGGTTGGGGGCTTCGTTATGCCCATGTATTCACTTTGTATAGCCTACGCAAACGACCGGCTGCCTCCTCAAAAAATCGTTGCCGCAAGTGGCGCAATGGTGATCGCTGCAGGTATCGGCCTAAGTATTGGCCCGGTGCTGGTGGCGTCGGCCATGTCAAACTTCGGCCCCGACACCTACTTCCTGGGCATCGCCATAGTGTTCGTTTTGATTGCGCTGGCGGTAATCAATAGCATGCGCAGGTGGGTAATGACATCAGAAGACTTAAAAACCCAGGCGCCGGCGCTGGCGCCTGGGCCCATCGGTTCACCGGTGGCGGCCTTCGTCGCACCTGATGCAATGGATTATGCCCAGGCACTGGTGGAAGACGAACTGGAAAAGCTCGACGAGGAGCAGGCCGAATCTGAGAATACCGAGTTCGGTAGCAAGCTCGAAGGCGTTTCAGATGCCGACTCGGAAGGTGACGAATTGCGCCCTAAAGGGGCTGCTCCGTGATAAAAGGATGGATTAAAAGGACACGAGGCCAGCCATCTGGGAAGGTTGGCAGGTGGATTGTCCCGCTCATCGTAATTTCGTATGGTTCACGGGAGTTTTCTCCCGTGCGGACCTGAGTACGCTCTTTCGACCTTTGCGACACGAAGTTCGTAGTGTGTATACCATCGCTCGATTCCCGAGTTTTGGGCAACTTGGTGCTGGGCTTGAGCCTTCCAAGCCACTATGCTTTCTTCGTCTCTCCAATAAGAAACGGTTATTCCAACGCCGTCTGAATCGCGCGTGCTTTCTGCGCCAAGACACCCAGGTTGCTCAAGTGCAAGTTCGAACATCCTTACACCCACCGGCTACACGATAACTTCGCAATCAGCGTAGGTATCTCCATTTCTTCATCTCTACGTGGTACGGGTGCGTTGTAATCGCAGTTCGCACATTATCCGTAGATGGTGAACTTGGCAGGTGGAAAGTCTGAGGGGGTGTTGAATGTGGTCATAGACTCGCTTTCGTTCAGCGCCGCGGAGGTTCAGATTCGGGGAAAACTTTCTCGATGTTGTCCAGAAAATTCTCATGAGACCCTGGTGCTGTCAGAATCGACATTATCTCGCTATGCAGCGGCACCAGTTTCTTCCGGCTGAATCCTTTCGATGTTGTGTGTTCATCAATTATTTCCCAAGCTAACGCACGCTTTTGCTGAATACTCAGGTTCTCTATAGCCTCGGGTGAGTCCAGTTCTTCCAGATTCAGCGTAATGGTCATTACTCGTACTCCTTGTAGGCGATTCGTTCATTAAGTTGCCCTCACAGGGCAGGTGATTCTATAGACAGCGTACCCGCCTGGTTGGGAGTGTATTGCACCCGACAGTGTCGCTCAAACTTGCCTGCTTTGCCTTTCTGGTTGTGCTTCCTGCCACTCGCGGCAGGTTATCTCTAACCTCCCTGTACCCCCTTATGAGAACAATCGACATAATTGATAACGTCAGACCGAGCTTCAGAAGTGAGTCCTTTCATTCATCTCAATCGCTACATTCATATCCAACGAATGGTTCGTTTTTCATCCAAACGGTGCAAGCCTGCATTGTGCGCCGCGTCTATCGCCTCCTGATATTCTTTGTGTGTGATGGGCCGGTTCATATCGGGGTAATCATCAGCACGATAACAAGGGTGATATTGGTCCATTATATTTATATAAGTGCCGGTAGAAATCTCGTTAGCCAGAAACCGTAACACTTGTTTGGTACCGCCGATGTTGTTGGGTAATACCAGATGGCGTACCAACAATCCCCGTAAAGCAACGCCGTTGTCATCCAGATTCAGGTCGCCCACTTGGCGGTGCATCTCCTTCACCGCGGTAAAGTTTACCTCAGTATAGTTACGAACCTTGGAGTATTGGCGGGCCTTTTTTGAGTCGCCGTATTTCATATCCGGCATATAAATATCGATAATATCGTCGAGTAATCTCAGTGCCTCGAGACTGTCATAACCACTGGTGTTATATACCAATGGCAATCGCAAGCCTTGTTGGGCGCCGATGGCGACGGCAGCAATGATTTGTGCCACCACATGGCTTGGTGTGACAAAGTTGATGTTATGACAGCCCTGCTGCTGCAGGGATAACATCATATCGGCCAGTTCTTCAGGTGTGGTTTCCCGGCCGGCATCTTTTTGACTAATGTCCCAGTTCTGACAAAAAACGCAACGTAAATTGCACCGGCTAAAAAAGATAGTTCCTGACCCGTTCCAGCCGCGTAATGGACTTTCTTCTCCGTGATGCGGACCGTAGCTGTTTGCGACTGCCAATTCGCCAGTGCGGCAGACCGCACCCTGGACGGTTTGTTTGCGATTCATGCGACAATATCGGGCGCAAAGATCACAATCTTCCAGGTGCTGGTACGCCTGTTCGGCCCGTTTTTCCAATTGCCCCTGCCGGAGAAGCGAAAGATAAGCAGGTTTGAAGGAAGGCTTGTCTAACACACTTTCCATGATTGGGTTTGTTTCTGTTGGTTGCGTATTTGCCTATGCTAAATAAAATACTGATTAGATGATGATCCCAGCTATTACAAAAGGTGCCGTGTGCTTTGGATTTATCATATTGCCGACTGTATCGGGTTACGCCGCTATTCTGCTCTTCATCCCCAGATACTTCTGTATAAACCACGCACCGAAACGTGTCGTCGCCAGATAATGCACCACTCTCTGCGTGATGGTCGCCCGCGCCGGATAAGTTTTAGAGAAGAACGCCTAGAAATTGCGCTTCTGCTCATTGAAATGTCCGTCAAATCCGAGAAACAAAAGGTAGTCTGACCAGCTTTCGTAACCCTTGGATTCCAGATACGCCTGTTCCGTTTCCTGTAAGGAGCCGGAATAGCCGCCATTCTTTAACCAAAGAGACCATCTGTCGATGATGTGGCCCGGCGGATTGAGAGCAGAACGTTGATCGCTTTTTGGCATGCGGCCAGTGTAGCGAGCCTCTTATGCAGTGTCTTCACCCAAATGGGTGATTGGGCCTGTCAGTGGCGATTCAGACGTATGGAAACGTGCAGTTCGTCCCAATGATACACATCCATCATCAATCGGCCCTCGCGGGGCGCTACTCGGACGCTTAGGATGGGAAGTTTGTCCGCCCTGAATATAACTCCATGTTCTCCCCACTCGCGTTCATCCAGGAAGACGGGTTCCGTGTTGCCGGCGAAGGTGGTGAGAAACCTCAAATGCAGCTTGCCTTCCTCCTCATAGAAGGTCCAGTGGTGCGTCGCGGCGCCCGGATTCGCGGAGCCCATTATTCGCCCATCCTGCGTTTTCTCAAACCTCATGTCGTAGGGCCTTGGCCCAATGGGCGTGATTTCTGCCTGACCGGTCCATGTCCCCTCAAGGAAGTTCAAGAAACGCGGGACATCGCTGGCCACCACTGGCGAAAAAAGGAAGACCATCAGGAAAATCAGTGTAACCACTCGCTGTCGAGCCGCATTCATTGGGTATTTTCAATATCCAACACTATCCGGGCGCCGATGGTAAACCGCCCGGGGATTCCGGAGACTGTTTCGTATGAGTCATGCTGCGATGATCGACTCCTCCCATTGAGCCGCCGAAATCCTGCAAAGACAAGGCTTGCCGAAAAGTGAAATATTCACAAAAAAATCACCTAGATGAGTGATGTCCCGACTCATGAACGGGCGTATGCGAATCCACCCGCACCCGTGTAAATAATCCGTATCGAGCAATTACAAGACCCGCACCGGCTGCACGATAACTTATCAATCAGCGTGGGAATTTCCATGTCTTCATTGATACGAGGAACCGGCGCGTTATGGTGGCAGTCGGCACAGAAGCCGACGATGGTGAACTTCAGGGGATCGAAGTCGCGGAGTTTGTTTGGTGCAACCATTACGGGACTATAACAATGGCTGCTTTGGGGCGCATACTTACCGTTGCTGTCACGTGGAATTGTTGGAGAATTGTTGCAACGCAATAGGCGGAAAATACTCGAAGCGGACATTTCGCTTCTACATAGCACACCGCTGATGGGATTCAGCTAAACCGTGCGATGATCTATTGAGAAACATAATTTGAAAAGAAATCTAAATAAAATCAGTTGAGCGGTGATTGCCAGTCTTAACATTCAAACTGAGAAGCTACATCGAAAAACAACGGTGAACGGGCTGGCAATGATTGCCAGCCCGTTCTGCTTGGCAGTGTCGATGAAGAGCAGAGCGCTAGTCGCCTTCGGCGGCGGCCTGCTCGTAACCGCGTGCCACAAACACGAGGGCCCGCTCGAAGAACAATTGCACCTGGTTGCTCATTGCCATCGCCATGTTCAGCTCCACCGCTGTGTCCAGCATGCCCTCTGACTGCACCTTGGACCATAAAACGCGCCGGGTAATTAACAGCGCCATCAACACCTCAGACAAGGGGATCCCTTCGCGATAACGCTGAACGCCCAGCGCCATGTACTTCCTACGGATCTCTCCCTTTTCATCGCTATCCGCCGATATCCATTTGCTCAGGTTTTTGTAGACGTCGAAAGCACGGTCGTACATGAGCGTGTCGTTGTAGTTGGCATAGGTGGGCGTACCAGGATGCTCCTTGACCATGGCCAGCCACCTGTTCGTCAGTTCTTCAGCGTGTGTCTCGATTAGGTCAACCAGTCTTCGACTTGTCCACATGATCGTGTCTGGCATGACGTTTGCTCCTCGTAGTTAAAGGTAAAGATAGGAACGGAGATAGGAATCAAAACCGCTATGGCGTTCGCCAGCAAAGTGCTCACGGGCGGCATGCTGGCCAGGTTGACGGGGTCATTACGGGTCGAATTTTTGATGAGCGGCTCACGGAAACGACCTTTTACGGGTGCGGGAGCGCTTCGGTCAGGGATTCGTCGCCGTTGGGCACGAGTGCGGCCGCACGATGACTCATTCGGCATCGCTTCCTAGGCGTCGGTTTTGAACTCAAGTTCGATCAGGTGAAGGCGGCAGGGGCCGTGCCCGGGACAAGATTGAAAGCGGACCTTTATCGGATTAAGACCGGTGGGATGAGAGTGATCACGCTATTCGATGGGGTGGTGTGCAAATTATTTGAGGGGGCAGTAGGCTGTTTTCCGGTTGGTTACTGCAGAATGACTGAGGTCGAGTGACTCCTTACCGGCCCTAAGCGGCCGCAACATTCGCCAAATTTTCGAGGAGTCTAAGTCCGGAATATACTCGAAAGAGACATTCCGATGCTCAATGCTATTAGCCGTTGGTGGGTCGCGACCTACTCTGCGCTTACAGGGCACGAATGCTCCAACGTCTGCTTTCGATGAAGACGCTTGTTCAAGATCGATATCAGAACCTTTGAACAGTGCGGTGGTGCGGTTAAGGTGATTGCCAGTATGAAGATCCCGCCGTCATCCGACAGATCTTAGACCATCTGCAAAACCGGACCGAATCGCCGCAAACCGCGTCTCATCCGGTCCGCGCACCGCCCGCATGCCCCGAACCGGATCAACCTTAATCAAACGCAGGGAAGCGATGCCGAATGAGTCATCATACGGCCGCGCTCGTAACCCACACCGACGAATCCCTGACCGGCGTGCTCGCACATCCGTACAATACCCTTTCCGCGAACCCCCATCCAAAATCCTACCCGACATGACCCTGCCAACCCGGGCGCCTGTGCCGATCGCCAACCCCGTCGGCACATTGTCGATAACCACCATAGCGGTCATCCTTCTTATTCATTCGGCAGGCGCGGTCGCAGTGGATGCGAAGCCCCTAAACTCTGTCCCACCTCACTCTTTCTCTACGCACTTACATGCGCCCTGGGTGGTTACCTCTGCGTTCACTGTTCCCTCAGCGTCGACATCGACAACCACACTAGTAACTGAGGCAATCTCATAGGCGCATCCCTGCCCTTCTGGGCAGTTTCCCCCAGAGGCTGCACATGTCGCGTCACCAATTAGTTGAGAGTCTGCAAAAGCACGTCTAACGGCTTTGATTATCGTCTTGCCTTTCCCACCTCCTGCGATTCCAGTCATTGGCAAATCACATGACATCTTCGATTCCTCCTGCACTGGTCAAGTATAGAAGATATAAACACGCTTCATAACCTAAGTCAAACCAAAGGACCCTAAAGACAACCCCTTTCCCCTGATTCTAACCAACACGTTTGACCTTTTTTATCAACTAACACCATCAGACTATTGGGCTTATACTATCGTTTCGATAAAACTGAAAAAT
>CAMYOI010000304.1 GCA_947259955.1 uncultured Gammaproteobacteria bacterium | reverse complement strand
TCGACGATGTTGCGAATCAGCTTGAGTTTCGCCCACACAGATGAGATGATCGGGCGACTCGAAAACGCCCTGGGCAAATTGAGCGGCTGATCCCTCGACCAACCCATGCCGAGTGAGTCGCGAAATGACGGATGTGACCAAGTTTGGGGACAATGTTCCCCTCTCCGGGTTGTTCCCGTGTCCAACCTCCGCAACCAACGACAAGGCTATCCTGAGTTTCGGCAAGATAATATGTACCTGAGGAAAGAAGAGATGGGTTTGCTTTACAAATAATGGAGAGCGCGGCGGAAAGTGCTGGTTCTTCGTAACAACTCTTCATAAGTACCGGGTAGGAGTCATCTAACAAAGCGGTCACGGACTGAGCGTCGTTCAAAGTTGTTACCCGAACAGAATATTTGAATGGTGTTTCAAATCCCATGATCCGCTATTTCACCCAATATCCAGGTAACTTGTTACTTGGAATAGTAGTCTAAGAAACCGCAAGGTCGCTTTCGGGTCGCATCCGGCCTGAGCTGATGAACTGCAACATGATCTGAGTCTGCGACTCCTTAAAGCTACAAAGCAGCCCGATTAGATATCGCTTTGCGCGGAGCCAGCATTTCTGAACCGACCGACTCTGAACGGCCAGAAGGAGACGATCGAGAATTGGAAAGCGGCCGTTCGTCTCAACGGCTGGTATAAACGACACGCGTGTTTTTGCGCATCCGATTTAATGCCATGGTTATGTGATGTTGGCCGATGATTTCACTGCCATCTCTTTCACCGCTTTTTTCTCTTTTTTCTTTTCGGCTTTTGCCTTCAGCTTCACTTCGATGGATCGGATATCATCTGGCTGTGATTTACCAAAACGTTTTTCGTAGATATTCTCTATGAATTCTGGTAGCGGTGCCTTCCACGGTTCTTGCTTATAGTTAGCAAGACTACCAAATTTCTTTGGATTCAATCCTAGCTCCCTGGCCATTTGGATCTGCGCATGCGACAAACTATACTTTTTCCTCGCTTCGATCCAAGGGCGAAGCTTTTGTGGTATGAAACCTTTCTTCGCCATTGCTAAATCTTCTTTATCCGTTTACTCACATAACTGGATGAGATCGCCGCTCGCTTCGCTCTCACGATCTATCCTTATTCATTGGGCCGCTTCGCCATCACGGTACCAAATCTCTTAGCTTAGCGAGCAACAAACGCTCAACATCTTCTGGAACCTCGCGGCCAGGCACTACCTCCGGCCAAAGGACAATCGGTGGATTAACGATTAGTCGTTTCTCCAGGCAGACCTCATCGAGGTCGTCACAGAGGTAGGAGGAAAAGGCACACTGCCTTCCGCGACAGGCCATCCGCGGGTGGCATTCCCGATAGGAACATGTTCGGCCAAGGTAATCGCCAGTCTTGTTGCACAGAAACACGTCCGCCCCACTGTTTCGCCTCTGTCCTGCACCCTTCAGCTTCCTCGCAACGGTCGCCAAAGCAGCGAGGTCCACGTCGTTAGATATCGTCGTCAGCACGTCTGCATCTTTCGGATGCTCCTTTGGTGTAGTCAGTGATCCGATCAAGGCGATTTGCTCTACCCCAGCTAGATGCCGAGCACGTTCAACGAAACGCCCCACTTCCTTCAGAAGCGCGGCTCGAAGCGTATCTTCAAGCACAGACGTCATCGGGCGGCCCAACGTCCCCATTCAGGCGCGCCGTCTGTCAGCCTACCGCGAAGCGCTGCCGAGATTTCCGGCGTCGCCTGTAACGGTTTGTTCGGATGGCCTGTGGCCAGGCACCTCCCTATAGGTCGCCTCCAAGATCAGTTTCACTCGCTGAGCCGCTTCGTCGACGCCCAACCCGGAAATGTCAACCTGCAGGTTGGCCCGCTCATAACTGCGGCGAAAGTAAGTGATGTCTTTCTTGATCTGTCTCAGATAGATACGTTTCTCTGGGGCCGTCAGGCTCTTTTCGATCGGGCGGGAGTCGACATCGTAAAACACAATCCTCTCTAGGATCTTCTCGGGCAAATCACAGAGCACCACTCTTGTTCCAGGGCTTTTCTTAAGCACCCGAAGGTACCGCCCCATCAAGCCACTCGGCGGCAGGGCCATCACAGACTCACGACTTTCAGGACGACCTAATAAATGCACCAGAGCCTCAGCAGCTTCCTCGCGGAAAGAGTGCATCGTAATGAATCTGTTCTGAAGTCGCTCGATGCTCGTTCCGAAGAATACCTCGATCTCCTCGTCTACATCGAAGAACCCGAGGCCAAGCAACTTCGAGAGTTTCCGACCTATCGTCGTCTTACCGACGCAACTGACACCTGTCAAGAACACCCGCACATTTGCTCCTCCTGCGTACCAGCCGTGTCATCCGAACTATTGAATGAGAGGACCGTACCGGCCCTCTCATTTGAAAATTAACCCACTAGATTAATCGGATATTAACCGAACCTTTGGAAGTGTAGCTACGCCTTCCCATTTACACATCATTCAAGATCGACCGTATTTCAGAAAAGGGTCGGGTCCGGCCTGTTGGGAAACGCTTATATTCCCTGTCCCGGATCGTTATCGAAAGGCGGTTGTCCCCGACAAAGCGGACCGAGAAAACTGGGCTTGAACACGTGGATCTCACTGCACCGCGTCAGACAGCAACCGGCCAACTCTAGCCACTCGGGGCACGTAGTACGACGGGCTCCTCCATACTCTATCCAGCCATTCGAACGCTATCAGCATGCTATATCTACGACTCCACCAAGTGTCCGCTTTCCCGCTTGTAATATACGCCTCCTTATCCCAGGATACGGTTGTTCGAATTCAGCGGGTTACAAAGATCCAACCTACGATACACGACATAAAAGCAGCAGGATTATCGGACACATCATGTGGGGTTCATTAATAGTTATGCAACATGAGTAAATCCGTAGTTATTCGAGAAGCAATTTCAGACGATGCAGCATATTTGAGTAGTCTTGCCATACGCTCAAAAGCGTACTGGGGGTACTCGGCTGAATTTATGGAGGCATGTGTTGACGAGTTATCTGTTTCAAGTGCGTATATCGAAAATAGCGATTACCACTATGTGGTGGCATTAATTGATGAAAAAGTTGTTGGGTTTTATACCCTTGAGGGTTTATCTGGCGACGAAATTGAACTGGGAGCACTTTTTGTTGATCCTAATCATATAGGCACTGGTATAGGTAGGGACTTAATTGAGAGAGCGCAGAGACATGCAATTGATTTAGGGGCCAAGATACTTAATATCCAAGGAGACCCAAATGCTAAGAAATTTTATCAGGCAGCAGGCGGCGTGCCGACTGGTAGCAAAGAATCGGAAAGCATTCCTGGTCGCTTCCTTCCCACATTCCAAATCCCACTTTCAAATGAAATTGTTGCATTACGAACGCATGCAGCCGGACAAAGTGCCCGCTACGCGCGCACTTTACCGCTGATGCAGGGAGTTAGGGCCAGCATGACTCCAGCAGGTTACATGGCAAAGCAGGTGGCCACCCGGCCGGATTGGCTAAAGGCCGATGGCGTCCTCGACGTCAACTCGGTGAGTAATTGTGTATCGGACGATTTTGCCGATTACATCAACTACTGGAAGCACAACGGCTATTGGTTATTCGACTCTCTAGAAGGGATTCGGGAGGTTGCCAGGGAAAATTCTTTGGATCTCTCGAACACAAAACTCTTCTACTACGAGATCCATGAACTTGAATACGTTGAAGACGATAAATCATGGAAGCCGTTTGCGCCGGAGCTGTCGTTTAAGACCAAAGTGCTTCAACCCGAAAGAAAAACTCTCGCGGGCTACGACGTTGTCACTTTTTGCGCTCACACAAGCCCAGAATGTTCGCCGTTGTCGTGTAATTCGCTAGCTGCAGAAATCGAGGCAAATGAGCATTGTTTGCTGTCGTCGTTTGAGAAGGCAAAACAGCTGTTGGAAGAAGGAAAGTTTGAACACTCTGAGCCAGGGCCATACAGAATCTTCGCAGTCTATTCTGTGCAATGGCGCTAACCAACGGTTCCAGGCGTCCGGCTTTGCCGGCGCTTGAAGCGGAACGTTATGCGCACTTAAGGATCAGGGCCCAGAGGGGATTCGGATGACCACTATTATTGGAATTCTTGTCATTGTAGTGTGTTTGATCGCTTGGATCGGACAGGCTTTGGCAGTCTTCGTATTGCCAACTGCCATCAGACTTGGTCTGTTCGAACCCGAGGACGAAGTCAACCAGTCGATGTACCTATTCGAACGATTCTCGATGGGCATCATGGATGTCTTGCTGACCTGGGCGCTGCCGCTTTCGGCCTTCCTAATGATATTGGGAAACAGCTACTGGCCGTTGTTGGCACTTGTGGGCGGAGGTGTCTACCTCTATTTCCCGGGCGTATTTATGATCACACGCGTCGTCTTGAAGAGGTATGGCAAGAAGGTCGGACGACCATCATCGGTTCGGGCTGCCTATGCATTCGGTGTGATCTGGACCTTGTCATCAATCACAATGATTGTGTTGGCGGCTATGGAACTGCGTTCATAGAGTGATCCCGTATCCTGCGCATAACGCTGAAGTGTACACCTGTGTTCTGACCCCCAGCCTTGACGCGGGATCGGCTACTGTGCGCCCGCACGGATCAGCATCTGCACCATGGTGTCGTGACCATGCAGGCGCGCCAGCTCGAGCGGCGTTCGTCCGTTTCGATCCGCCAGCTGCAGATTCGCTCCGGCCCGAATCAGAGTGTCCAGGGTCTCGACGTGCCGCGGCCCCCCGTCTCCGAGCACGATTGCTTCGATGACTGCGGTCCAGCCTAGGTTGTTGACGTGGTCGAGGGGCGCGCCGGCATCGATCAGCGCGCGCATGGCCGCGTGATGCGCGCCATAAGCGGCTACGTGCAGGGGCGTGCGTCCGTATGCGTCCCACACGTCCAGATCGGCGCCGTTTGCGGCCAAGGCGCGGATCGCGTCCGCGTGCCCCCGCGTGGCCGCGGCCAGCAATCCACCGTATCCGGCCCTCTCCTCGGCAGAGGGGGCGACCTGTGAATGCGCACCGGCGATCCAGAAGCTGACGATCAACCACAAGACCACGGATCCGATGAATCCGGGGCGCACGTTCACGCCGGCCTCCAATCGATGTCGCCGCACCGCCGGACGGATCCACCGGCATGTCCGCAGCCCCACGGTTCGCCCGGGAATTCGGTTGCGAAGGTTGTCACTTCGCCCTCAGCACCGCGTCAGCCTGGGAGAACCTCCGTCGATGACGTCCGACCCATAGAAC
>CAMYOI010000303.1 GCA_947259955.1 uncultured Gammaproteobacteria bacterium | reverse complement strand
GAAATCGGTTCTGCAGACGCGAGCGAATCTTCAGTTATCAGATATACGCCTGTGGCAGAATTTCCGTCGAGTTGAGGACCAAGAACACCTACGGAGCGCTCTTATTCGGGCGGGGTTGTTGGGGTAGATATTATATTCCGACTGAATGACTACAATACTTTCGACACTATTCGTTGACGTGTACGTGCCTCGAAGGCCTATATTGGATCGGGTCCTGTCTGTTAGCAATGCTCATATACCCCCTCATTTATAGATATCGAACGACAGTTGTCCCCGACAAAGCGGACTGAGCAAACTGGCTTGAACACGTGGATCTCACCGCACCTTGTCCGTCAGTAACCGGCCACAAGCGGACAGTCGGGATTCGACTGCTCGACATAGTGAGGGGGGGCAAAAAGAAGGCGCACCGAAATGCACCGTCGTCAAAAACACTGAAGAGTTTCAATTTCACGATATCCCTTCTGCTGCAAAAATGATGTGAGTATTCACACAGCCCTTTGTAATTGAGAAGGAGAACTGGCAGAAACCTGGGAGAAGTATTAAGGAGTTATTCGTGATGTGACAACAGGGTTCGGCGACCGAATGGAGCGAACTTGACGCTTCTTTACTTTATGTCTTATTCACAGTTCCGACCACATGCGCAGCAGGTTAACGTAAGACTGGCTGATCAGCGAGGTGAATTTTTCGTTCGGCGCAGTTTCCAGCAGGTGGTCCCGCGATCGCGACAGGTTAAACAGGACTTCGCGTTTGGCGGGATCACGGATCATGCTTTGCACCCAGGTAGCCGCAACCAGGCGCTCGCCGCTGGTCACTTCCTTCACCTGGTGCAGGTTGGATGCGGGATAGAGGATGGCGTCACCTGCTGGCAGCTTTACCGTCTGTTCACCAAAAGACGTGCTGATGGCCAGCTCACCGCCTTCATAGCACTCCGGGCCGCTCAGAAAAATGGTGATCGCGATATCGGAACGATACCGGTCTCCGGTTCCCATGACAGGATCATCAACGTGTTCACCATAGGCCATGCCTTCCGTGTAACGCGCATAGAAGGGCGCCGCCACGCGCAACGGGAAGGCCGCCGCCTGGTAGGTCGTGTGCCGGATCAGGCTGCCCATCACAATACGGTTCAGTGAATTGAAACATGTACCGTTGAACTTCACGGCGTCCGCGGCCAGTTCTTCATTGTTTTTTACCGCACGTGCTTCCATGCCCGCGGAAAGCTTGCCGTCCACGAAACCGCTGCCCGCGATCAACTCACGGAGCTGCCCCAGTTGTTTGCCCGTCAGTACATCCTGGAGTTGTACTATCATTGAAATCCTAAGCTGTTACCGGTGCGCGCTATGATACTCAGGGTTTATGTAGGTGACCAAACCTTCCCCATCGAGGTGCCAAAACTTGTGCTCGACGAAGGGGATGATTTTTTCTCGATGATCGACCGTGATCTGGAGAACGGCTATCAGGTGAGCAGGACCTGGATTCAGAAACCAACCATCGTGCATCGCTGCCAAATCGCCGCGGACCGCCTGCTAAGTGCATTGCATACCGAAAACCAGAAAACAGCCATTATGTTGGCCGGTTATATCTTGACTCGCATGCCTAACGTGGTGGGCGTACGCATGGACACCACCGGAGACATGCTGGAACATGAACTGATTTTCGGCCCGCACGCAGTCTGAAACTGTGGCCAGATAATCCTCTGGCCAGCCTCCCTGGCCAGTGCATACACTGGAACCGCCCAAGCAAACAAGATAGGAAGATGAAATGGCACTTTACTGCGGAATTGATTTGCAGGCTCGAAGGATTTGTTGATGACTGCTTTCAGGATTGCCGGTGAGATTTGCGGTTTAGAGTTTGAGTAACAATTCGCCAGGGACAGGATGGGAAGCAACGCGACGTGTTTCCCTGTCGTGAATCACTGCGCTTTGGCGTCGTTACACCGTAACGCCCCCTCTCGGCAAATCCGCAGGCGATATTTCCACCGCAGATTGCGCATGACAGCGTGATGGTGCAGGCGTATCATGGTAACGACGTCGCGCTCAGACAGTCTTATACTTAGGAAGCCACAAAGGCGTCGGAGTCCTACAGGAGAATCTACATGACCGTTTGTCCAATTGCTATTATGGCCGGGTGCAAAAAATGCCCGGCAGTCTCAGTGTGCCCTTTGAAGAGCGTCCTCGGCGACTACGTCGAGGGCGATAGTGGCGAGCAGAAACCTCAATCGAAGCCAATGAACTCAGATCAGGCAAAGGACTGAGCGCAATCGTTCGGGCTGTCGGGGTCGGTAGGATACCGTCAAGTTAAGCGGGATTTATATCTGTAGAATTGTAGCATTGGCCGTGACTGATACAGGAATAATTAAGGCCGCTGTGTGTTCCAATCTAAACCCAATTTCGGCATGATGAATTAGACCGCTGTGGGTCGGGTACGGCCTGTTAGCCGTGGCTAATACTTCCTGTGCTCCACTCACGGTTGTCCACGCAATAGCGGACCAAGCGATTTGGCCGTAGGCATGTGGATTCCGCCGCTCTCCGTGAGGCGGGACCCGGCCAGGAACGGACGTTCGAGGCAGTCGCCACAGCCTACCGCTGTATATTCATTCTTGCCGTTTAGTGACGTTCTAGGTGACCTGCCGCTCTAGATTTCCTCATCATTTGTAAAACCGGATCAGAACATACTCGTTCGCTTTGACGGAACAACATACCGCGGATCAAGTTTGTATTCACCGATTGGGTCGGAATGAACGCCGTCTATCAAATCACGATCTTTGGCATACGTCCATGCATCAAAGGCATTTGATGTAGTTAGAATTTCTACTACGATATTGATTCGCCGGTATCCATTCGAGATGCGTGTACCCTCCATTCGATCCAGCAACGTCAGCACTTCGTCACCGACCCTGAACAATTCACCAGTAACGCGTTGACCCATACCCGGCTCATCTATCAAGTTTGGTGAAAACCACTTCCCACCGATGATGAGCGGGTAGGCAGTTAAGGTTCGCGCTCGACCAATGTAGTCCGCATTCGCCAACTCTGGTACATGATTAGGAAAACCACGCTTGAGGGTGCCGTAAACAAAAACGTTATGCATTCGTTTTCCTTAGCGGTTACTTGTACCACCGGGGACTCTTGGATCAAATACCCGTGAGCAATCGTTTTGCGTCACACTGTTGCGATATTTCTTAACCCTTCTTTAACATTGAGTGCCTAGATATGGGTGATTCTTCGTGATATCGGGGTCGCTTTGGGGTCGTTTTTCCCATCAAACCAACGGATTATGTTTTGGTTTGAGAATGTAGTGCCATAATATGACGTTTATCTATTGACGTCACTGCTCATCGCGGCTAGGGTGCGCAAGCATGTACATCCGCCGCACCACCATCAAGAGCCGACGTATGGGAGAACCCTACTACACCTATCGCCTGGTGGAATCGGAACGCAGCGACGGCCGAGTGCACCAGCGCACCCTGCTCAATCTGGGTCGACATTTCGATGTCCCCCGCGCCCAATGGTCGGCGTTGTCTCAGCGCATCGAGCAGTTGGTGGGTCGACAAAGCGAGTGGGTGCCATCGGCGCTGGAATCACAATGGGAAGAGCTGGCCCAACGCTACGCGGCGCAAGTCATTCGGTCCAAAGCCCGATTGGATGAAGGCCGATCGCCCGAGGCAGCGGATTACCAGACGGTCGATATCGATAGTGTGGAACTGGTTCGCCCGCGCAGTGTTGCTCTGGAGCATGTTGCGTTGGAAGCATTACGCCAAATCGGATTGGATACCAAGCTCGAAGCGCTGGGATTCAATGGCCGGCAACAGGCGGCGGCGATCGGGACGCTTATAGGTCGCATGGCAGTCCCGGGTAGTGAGCTTGCGACCCATCATTGGCTGGGGCATCACAGTGGTTTGGGGGAGCTGATCGAGCACGATTTTTCGCGACTGAATTTGATGCAGTTGTATCGTATATCCGATCAATTGTTCAAGCACAAGGCGGTGTTGGAGGCGTTCTTATATCGCCGGGAACGCACGCTGTTTGACTTCGAGGAAGTGATCACGCTGTATGATTTGACCAACACCTATTTCGAAGGCACGGGTCAGGGCAATGCCAATGCAGCGTTGGGCAAATCCAAGGAGAAGCGTTCGGATTGTCCGTTGGTGACCTTGGCGTTGGTCCTCGATGGTAGCGGTTTTCCCAAGCGCAGTGAGGTGTTTGCTGGTAATGCCAGTGAGCCACAGACCTTGGCGCAGATGGTGGGCAAGCTGACCGAGGACGAGGCGGCTTCACCGCCGACGGTGGTGCTCGATGCCGGCCTGGCCACGGAGGAGAACATCGCCTGGCTGGTCGAACACCACTATAGCTATGTCGTCGTCTCTCGCAAGCGCCACCGCGAATTCAATCCCGATGAAGCGGTGCGGGTCAAAGCCGAGGGTGATTTATGTGTTTACACGCAGCGGATAATGAATGATCACACCGGTGAAGTGGAGCTTTATTGTCATTCTTCGCAACGCGAGAAAAAAGAACGCGGTATAGCCGAGCTGTTTGCCAAGCGCTTCGAGGATGCTTTGGTAAAGCTCGCCGGGGGTCTGCATAAGAAAGGAACCGTCAAACGCTATGACAAGGTCCTGCAGCGTTTGGGGCGTTTAAAGCAAAAGTACGCACGCGCCGCACGCTACTACGAAGTCACCGTCGATCACGATCCGGACAGCGGCAAGGCGACGGCACTTCATTGGCAGCGACACCAATCCATCGATGACACCTTACCCGGCATCTATTGTCTGCGTACCAATCAAGACCAATGGGATGAGACCACGCTGTGGCGTACCTATACCCTGCTCACCGACCTGGAGGCCGTCTTCCGCTGCCTCAAATCGGAACTGGGATTGCGCCCGGTTTATCACCACAAAACCAACCGCGTCAGCGGTCATCTGTTCATCTCGGTACTCGCCTATCATTTGGTGCACACCATCCGTTTCCAGCTCAAGGCCAGCAACATCCATCTTGGCTGGGAGGGCTTACGCCGCGAGTTGGCCGGCCAGGACCGTATTACCGTCGAACTCAAACGGGCCGACGGTAAGACAGTACATATCCGTAAATCCTCGCGACCCGAACCTCGACAACAGGTAATCTATAATGCCCTCGGCATCAGCCACAGACCGGGGAAAACAGAAAAAACCATCGTCTAGATAACCTTACACAACCGTGTAGTGCCATAACGACGCCTGCATGGAATACAACTCATTGCTTTATAGGGACTTTATCGCAGCACATGTTAAACCTGGGCTAAGCTACCGTGAGCGACCAGGTAACCACACCCTTTTTAATCGGAGTCCCGATGACCGAAGCTCAGCGCCTTTGAATTTTTGAGGCGAAGCGATGCTGGAAGAAGAGCGTAGCTTGAGCGGACGGCAGCGGTACTGGCTGGATCACGTCCAGGCGTGCGAGGAATCGGGTCAAACCACGAAAGCGGCTCCGAAGCACACGGGCTATCGACGTCGTTGTTGTATAGCTGGCGCAAACGACTGGCGGAACGGGGCCTGTGGCCAGTTCAAGCGCCGCGTTTCCAACGGGTTCAGGTGAGCGTGCCAATGCGATTGGTGAGCGAGGTGGCGTATTACCTTACCGAACGGAGTGCAGGTGGCATTTTCCGGCCCGGTGGCCAAGGCCGCGGTATCGACGGTGCTGGCCGCGGCCATGGGGATACGCTGATGCGGCCGTCCAACGATCTGCCCGAGGTGTATTTATGCCGCGAGGCGGTGGATTTTCGCAAGGGGATCAACGGTCTCGCGGCGCTGGTGGAAGAGGAGCTGGCGCTGGACCCGTTCTCCGAGATCTTGTTTGTATTCTGCAACCGGCGACGCAACCGGGTGCGGATATTGTATTGGGAGTGCAATGGATTCTGTTTGTGGATGAAGCGTCTTGAGAAGGACCGATTCAAGTGGCCGAGGCGGAGCGACAAAGGGGTGATCACTTTGAACGGACAGCAACTGAATTGGTTGTTGGACGGCTATCACTTGAACGTGATGAAACCTGTCCCTCGTCATTAATTGTCCGCGAGTGAAAACAGCAGGTTATGCTTGAGCACTGACTGCGTGGCACACTCCACCTTGTGGCTTGTGATCACCGCGCCGAAAAGACACACTCTGGCGCCATGCTCCGTCCAATCGTCTCGATGGATCGGCAGTTGCCGCCGAGAACTGCTTGCATACGTGGTCGTGTTTGGCCGCCATCATTTACCCCGACTTATGCGTTCTTACGTTGATTATTATCGCGAGGATCGTTGTCACTTGGGGCTGGACAAGGACACGCCACAAGAACGGCCATTGGCGCCGCGACCATCATCTACAGCTAAAGTTGTAGCGTTGCCGCGTATGGGCGGATTACGTCACCGCTACGAATGGCGACTGCGGCTGCCGGAGCTGTTCGAG
>CAMYOI010000302.1 GCA_947259955.1 uncultured Gammaproteobacteria bacterium | reverse complement strand
TCTGAATTCGATACGGCGAAGGTCCAGCGCTGCTTGGCCGAAGTAACAGCCAAATGCAGTCAAATACACCCAAGAGGCCTCTCGAGACTATCGCAGCACGAACCATACTAGACCCGCATATTGCGCCGGACCAGCCGTGATTGTTTTCTATCCCTTTGATCTAACTTTAAAAATACACCGATTTGGATAGGTTGATCAAAAGGACAGTTTGTCATCGGGGTCGGCCTATCCCGGCGCTGACTTGTTCAGCTTCGCCTGGGCTTGGTCATCGCTCGGGATACTGGTGCAATATGCGGGCTAGCCGCGGAGTATGCGATGCGCAGTGGCACGACCATATTTTTACGCTTGAGATGGACATAATATTTGCGGACCAAAACAGATGTTGCCGATACAGACTGATTTTTAGTTAGAACCAAATAACATGGGAAAGCTCTGAGTTATTTTGTCATTGCGAGGAGCGGAGCGACGCGGTAATCCAGAAGTTCTTGTAGAGATACAGGTCTGGATCGCTTCATTCAATTTGCTCCCCAGCAAAAAAAGGGGCAGATATATTTTTCATCCGGTAACTGTCAAAACCGACGTCTCCTGCCCATACCCAGAAAGCAAGCAAGGGCACCTTGGCCGTGCGTATTGCATGAACGCAGCGTGAAGGGATATAGGAAAATGACCCGCAAGAGAAGCGTTGTGGGGGCGAAGCATCGACAGCCCATTCCGCCGCGCCATCGACTACGAGATAGAGTTCCTCGGCTTCATGCGAGTGTGCCGGATAGTTGACTTCGGGCATCTGGAAGAACAGGCCGAAACGGCACCGGTCGTGTTCTATCAGCCCGTCCGGACCGATGATTTCACTCACGGCCAATCGACTTCTGGCCGGTTCCGGCACCTTCCCCGCACCCGCCGCCCGCCAGGCAAGCCGTCGATAAACACGCCCAATTTCGAGCAGCAGCGGTTTGTTAGCAATCCTACCCGGAGCCAGTACGCCATCCAGAGCCTGACAGGCCTGAACCGTGGACGCCCCCCCCCGAGGTGAGGCGTTGGACAATTCAAGTAAAGTTACGACCAGCTGATCGGCAATGGTACTGGGATGCCGCTGAAAGGCGTTTGATGCTGAAATCAAGAGAGGACGTAGAAACGTTACAGCGCCGTCCTTACGTTCTGTTTCCATGCTCGCCTAATCGTCTTTCGGCTTCCCGAACAGTTGTGGACACTAGCAACAACGGGGTACAAGGATCATGCTGGTTGAGATCAGCGATGGTCGGGGATAACGATAGACTACCATGCCGGTAATGCTATTTTTGACGCGATCCGAGAAATTGCGTTGCCAACAAAAGCGATGTTGACACCAAAATCATAATCGTGGAAATGGCGGCTATGGTTGGGTCGATAAAATCCCGCAGAGCGCTGAACATATGTTTTGTAAGAGTTGCGTTTACTCCACCAGAAATAAATATCGCAATGATGACCTCGTCAAAAGAGGTCAGGAACGACAAAAGAGCGGCGATCAGAATCGAAAATTGAATTTGAGGCAACGTGATGACGAAAAACGCTTTGAGTCGGGTTGCTCCCAGACTTCTGGCTACACGTTCCTGATTTAAGTCATATGTTCGAAGAGCTGAGGTGATGACGATCATGACCAGCGGGGTAGCCAACGCCGTATGGGCCAGCACTAGCCCGGTAATAGTGTTGTTGAGGCCAATACGCCCATAGGCGTAGAAAGTACCGATGGCAATCAATATTACGGGCACGATCAAAGGTGTAATAAGAAACACAAAGACTGCCCTGGCCGCCGGATGTCCAGATACAAATAGAGCGTAGGCGGCCATGGTCCCCAGTGGGGTTGCCAGAAGCATAGTAAATATCCCGACCTGCAACGACGTAACCGTTGCTCGCATCCACTTCGCTGACTCGAAATACTCTTCATACCAACGAACAGACCAGTTGCTTGGTGGAAACTCCAGGTACTGTGAATCAGAAAAGGACATCGGAATGACGATTAAAGTCGGAACGACCAAAAGCAACATGATGACCGCTGCAAGGAAATACAACCACAGCCGGTCACCATGAGTAATCTGGGTATCCGATGCCGGCTTTTTCCTCCAACCCATATCAGTCTTGTCCAAAAAGCACGGAATCGAGTTTAAGTAACCGTGTGGCCGCGTAAAGAATTATGAGAGTTGCAATAAGGAGAACAACACCGAGAGCGCTCGCCGCACCCCAGTTGAATTGTTGTTCCAGTATCGCAGTGATCTGAGTAGCAACCATCACGACGCGACCTCCACCCAAAACAGCGGGAGTGACATAAAACCCAAGGCAAAGGACGAACACTATTAGAGATCCGGCCACCATTCCCGGCAGAGATAAAGGAAAAAATACGTTCCAGAATGCCTGTATTGGCGTTGCTCCAAGATTAGAAGCTGCGTGCATCACGTCGCGCTCAATTCTCCGCATAGCTCCATACAGAGGTAAAACAAGAAAAGGCAGCATGATGTGAGCCATACCGATCAAGGTGCCGGTCATGTTGTGAACCAGCTTGACCGGTGTCTCCCACAAACCCATATAAATTGCGAAATCGTTAAGAATCCCCTTCTTTTGAAGAAGGACAAGCCATGCATAGGTTCGAACGAGAAGTGAAGTCCAGAAAGGCAACAACACCGCTAGCATGAATATCGCCGCTAGCCGTTGAGGCAAATGAGCCAGAAAGTAGGCCAGCGGGTAGCCAATCAGAATGCAGAGCACGGTTGTGAGAATACTGACCTGGAAAGTTACCAAGAACACTCGAGCGTAAGATTTGTACTCAATCATTTTCTGATAGTGTTCAAGCGAAAACTCCCCGCTGGACCCTACAAAAGATAAATAGAACAACCAGCCTACCGGGATCAGGATAATTGCCACGATGATTAGAATTGCCGGTGCCGCCAGTCCCAGCAACATCCATTGTTCCCGAATTCCCTTGAGCTTGAGCAATTTTTCATTCGGGAGATTCACCCCGGATCCAGATTCAATATGTGTATTCATTTTCAGGTGGTCCGTGGAATGATAATCACGTCGCGCCGGTGGAGCCCGAGGGAAACCTTGTCTCCCGGCCGCATTACGTTCTGAAATTCCGAAGAATCGGTGCCGAACCGGATTGAGAGATCGTACTTATCGCTTATCGAGGCGAGTGCGAATGCCGTGTCACCTTGAAACACGAACTCTCGAACCACGCCGTTGAACAATATTGTTTCATTGGGATCTGTTATCGCCTCCTTAACAGCAAACAGCCGTTCGGGCCGGACCACGAGTGACCACTCATCATTGGAATTCGTGGGAAAATCCGTTGCGATGAGGTAGTCCTCGAAAAAAAGCTGATCTGAACCAGCGTGTGTTAATGGAAGCATGGTTGATTCGCCGATGAAATCGGCAACAAATGAGTTTGCAGGCTGATTGTAGATCGCCTGCGGAGTATCAATCTGGGCCAATTTACCAAAATTAATAACCGCGATGCGATCGGACATCGTCAAGGCTTCTCGCTGGTCGTGAGTGACATAGACGGTCGTGACCCCTAGCTGTCTATGCAATTGTTTTAGTTCGATCTGCATTTGCTCACGCAGTTTTTTGTCAAGTGCGGAAAGCGGTTCATCCATCAGCAGGATTCGTGGGCGAAAGACGAACGCGCGGGCGAGAGCTACACGTTGTCGCTGCCCCCCAGAAAGCTGATCTACTCTTCGTTCACCAAAATCGGATAATTGGACTGTCGACAGAGCAGCATCAACACGTTCGGCACGTTCTTTTGCTCCGACTCGACGGAGTTTCAGAGGGAAAGCTATATTTTCAGAGACTGACATGTGCGGAAACAGAGCGTAGCTCTGAAACACCATTCCCACATCGCGTCGATGCGGCGGCGTGAGAATCATCTCCGTTTCACCGAAACGAATGCTTCCCGCATCAGGCCTGCTGAATCCAGCGATTGCCATCAAAAGAGTGGTTTTTCCCGATCCCGACGGCCCCAGCAGGGTGAGAAACTCGCCGCTCTTGACATCCAGGTCCACGAAATCCAGGGCGTAAAGCTGTCCATACCTTTTTGTAAGGCCCCGAATAACAATAGGCAATGCCGTCGAAGATTCCGACGAATAGTTATCAGACTGGCGGGACAAGATAGGCGTATCTGCTTTTTGTGTTTGCCGGGCGATTATACCGCCCGGCAAATTGAACGTCTTACCCGTTATTCACTCATGAGTTCCATATAGAGCTCGGTTGCTTCAGCTCTATTCTTCGCATACCAATCCAGGTTTATGGGCAGCATCATGGGTACGTTTTTTGGATGCGAGGGCAACGACTCGATCAACTCTTTCGATGCAGTCGTCACTTCATACGCTTTCTTGTTCGTCGGACCGTAAGTGATATGGAACGGCAGGTTTGCCTGGTATTCAGCTTTTGATATCTCTGCAAGAAATTTCATCGCCACGTCTTTGTGAGGAGCACCCTTGGGCATCGCGAAACAATCGTAGTCAAGCAGTGCTTGATTGAAGGTGTATCCGACCTTGGCGCCATCTTTTTTTGCATTATCGAATCGACCGTTCCATCCGGTGGTCATGTCAACTTCAGCGTCTTTCATAAGCTGGGCCTGCTGGGCGCCAGAGCCCCAGAATACGGCGATGTGCGGCTTCAACTCTCGGATCTTGTTGATTGCGCGCTGCATGCCTTCTTTGGTTGAAAGAACTTCATATACCTTCTCAGGCGGAACACCATCCGCCATGAGTGCCGGTTCGAGAGCGCCATCGACATTGTTTGCACGGTAGGCGCGTGTTCCTGGAAATTTCTCCACGTCCCAGAAGTCAGCCCAGGTTTTTGGCGCTGATGCACTTCCGGGTTCACCGTACTTGTCTGTGTTCCATGACATCACGGTTGCGAATACGTCGGACCCGACAAAGTAATCAGTGTAGAGGTTTGGATAGAAATCGGAAACATCCACCACATCGTAATCAATTTTTTCCAAACAACCCTTGGCGGCTGCAGACGCAGCACCACCCGATCCGGTGACGACCAGATCCCAGGTAACTGAACCCGATTCAACTTGCAGGCAGGTTTTCGACATACTTGCCCCGGACTCCCGGGTTATTTCGATACCACTATTTTTTGAAGCATCGTTGAATAGAGCCGCATCCTGTGCCGCACCATAACTCCCTCCCCAGGAAACTACCGTGATCGGTTCGGCAGACGCGACACCTATCGAATATGTGGAAATTGCCACGCCAACGGCTAACAGCAGGGGCCGGA
>CAMYOI010000301.1:4758-14208 GCA_947259955.1 uncultured Gammaproteobacteria bacterium | reverse complement strand
GACGGGACCGTTCTGATGCCCGGCGACTACGTGATCATGGAGCCTGGAACCCGCCACTACAGCCGCACCGAGGAAGGTTGTCTGGTGCTGGGCATCGACTGGCAGCGCACTGAGGACCCTGATAGCGCAAAGGAAGAATGATCCGAAGGCCCACCCCGGAGGTCATCCCGGGCCGGGTCGAAGAAGGCCGCTTTTAGCGCCTCGGCAAAAAAGTTCGGACTTCAAAGTGAGGAGTCTTCAGCGGACCTTAAGGCCGATGTGATACGCTCGTTAATATGACATTGAAAACTGTATTGTCAGGGCATGCCGGAGTATAGCCCTTTCAGCATGGCAAGCCTTCTGTTCACTACCGGTTTGCTCAGCGTCTTCATCGCTCTGCGTTATCTAGTCATTGCCGGGTTTTTTTACTGGGCCCTATGGAAACGGCCCGGTAATCTGCTGCACGCACGGCGGCTGACCAATATCCAGCCCCCGGGACGCCTTATCCGGCATGAAATTCGGTGGTCGCTGATTGCCTCGGTTATTTACGCTTTCGCCGGCGCGATCATCATCGACGCCTGGCGCAACGGCCATACGCTCATCTATTTCGACGTATCCGAGTATGGCGCGGCGTACCTTCTGCTCAGCGTCCCGATATACATGTTTCTGCACGACACGTGGTTCTACTGGACGCACCGTATAATGCACCACCGTAAGCTGTTCCGCGTGATGCACAAAGTGCACCACGAATCGAGGCAACCCACACCGTGGGCTGGATTTTCTTTCCATCCCTGGGAATCCCTGGTGGGCGCGCTCATTTTGCCGCTGCTCGTTTTCCTGGTGCCGATCCACATCGGTGCACTGATTTTTCTACTGGTGGTCATGAGCGTAACCAGCGTCACCAACCATTCGGGTTTCGAGCTTCTGCCCGACAGCTGGGTTCGCGGAATTATTGGCCGCCACTGGATCTCGGCGACGCACCACAATCTGCATCACCAGAACTTCCGGAAAAATTTCGCGTTGTACTTCAGATTCTGGGACCGGGTGATGGGCACGGATGAAATGGAGCAAGCCTACGATTTTCTGCGGCACCGACATGTCCGTGAAAACGTCTGAACACGGAGCCCGGCGCGGCACGGATCCCGGCAAATCTTGCCTGGGGGCGCCGGGTATGACACGGCGATATTGGTGTATGACCTGGTAAGTTGGGAGGCGGAGCAATGAACACGAAAAGCGACATTCAGTTGTTTTCGCGGGAGTTTCGCGCCAGCGTCAACCAGCGCCTCGACGAGTTGATTGACAATGCAAGTTCCAATGACGCACTGACGGAGGCCATCCGCTATTCGCTCTTGGCGCCGGGCAAACGATTGCGGCCATTGATCTCAGACGCTGGACCCCGCTTGCGCCATTGAAATGATCCATACCGCATCGTTGATCGTCGATGACCTTCCCTGCATGGACGATGCGAAAATGCGCCGCAGTCTGCCCGCCTGCCATCGCTGCTATGGAGAGGCTACCTCCATTCTCGCCGCACTGGAACTTCTCAGTCTCGGATATCGGGTGATGAGCGAGGCCCCCGGTGTCGACGCCGAACGTCGAATGCGGCTGGTGCAGGTCCTGGCGCGCGCGGTTGGTGTCAACGGTCTGATCGGCGGCCAGGATCTGGATCTGGCGGCGCCCCAGAAAGGCGACGACTCAGCTACCAATACCGATTGCGTGTCGCGCATTCATGAACTCAAGACGAGTTCGTTGTTCATTGCCGCCGCGGAATCCGGCGCCACCGTGGCCGGACTCGAGGGCGACCAGATGGTTCCTATCCGTCAGTTTGCCGCGCGGCTGGGCCTTGCCTATCAGACCCTGGATGACCTTCTGGACGCGCAGGGATCGGTCAGAACAACCGGTAAGGACGTGCGCAAGGATTTAGACAAGCCGACGCTGGTGGGCGTGCTCGGCGAAGACAGCGCCGCGGACTACGCCAGGAACATGATTGCCGCGGCGATGGCGGCGCTGCAACCCCTGGGACCGGGAATGGAACCGCTCGAAAACCTGGTGATCAGTCTGATCGAAAACTCGGCAACGACAGAACAAGCCCTGAACTGAGGGCGATATGCCGGATTCCGTTATCAATCTGCTGCTGCTCACGGGTGCGTTTGCCGCCATGGAAGGAGTGGCCATCCTGAGCCACAAGTACATAATGCACGGCTTCCTGTGGTGCTGGCACGAGTCCCACCACAGCCCGAGGCAGGGCATCTTCGAGAAAAACGACCTCTTCGCCGCAATATTCGCGCTGCCCTCCATTGCGATGATTTACCTCGGCACCAACGGCAATCCGAGGCTGCTGTGGGTAGGTATCGGCATCGCGCTGTACGGGCTTGCATACTTCGTGTTCCATGACGTGATCGTACACCGCCGTATACGCACGCGTTACAAGCCGAAAAGCGGTTATATGCGACGTATCGTCAGGGCACACTGGGTTCATCACGCCACGAGGACCAAAGCGGGCGCCATATCGTTCGGATTTCTTTATTCGCGGCCGGTGGATGTCCTGCTGGCGGAACGGAAACGCCCGCAGCACCGCACACCCCCTCGAGAAAGCACGCCCTCCCCGCCATAAAGCGGCCCAGCGGCAGGTTTCCTGATCGGCATGACGGCGTGCCTTCTGCAAGGATGTATTCGCTGTCGATTAGTGAGGTGTGGGAGGCGCGCCCTCGCGCCGATTTGCAGGTACTACGAGCGGAGACTTTCTGCACTGCTGCGTCGATTCAAGGACCGGACTCCACAGGCTCTCGTCGCGCCGCTCGGCATCGGTGTAACGGTCGAACAAAGAGGACCGCAAAGCGGCCAGCATGCCGTTTGCCAGACCCAGCAACTTGCGCGGTTTGCTGACGACGACCCGTTCCCGCCAGGCATCTTCACCGCGCTCACGCACGACTTGCCCGATTTCGCGGTAGACGGCGCGGGCGGCCGCAACGGCCCATGCCGAGCGAAAGTCGAGCGCGCGCAGGCCCTCGTTTGCCGAGTCGTAGTATCGCTCCGCCTCGTTCAGCAGGCGGTCGACCACCGCGCGCAGCGAAGAGGCATGTCGCGGCGCCAAGATCTCGCCGCTCGGTATGCCGGCTCCGACAAGCCAGTCACCGGGCAGATAGATGCGGCCCAACTCGGCGTCCTCGCCGACGTCGCGTGCAATATTGGTGAGCTGGAAAGCAATACCGAGATCGATGGCGCGCTGAAGCACCTCTGGCTTACGTACACCCATGATATACGCCATCATGACACCGACCACGCCGGCGACGTAATAACAGTAAAGCAGGGTGTCTTCGAGGGTCGGGTATTCGGCGCCGCGGGCGTCCATGGCAAAGCCCTCCAGTAATTCCAGGGGATAGCGCCCGGGTATCTCGTTACGCCTAAGCACGTAACGCAACGCCTCGAAAACGGGCTCGTCGGACGGTTGTTCATCAATGGCCGCTTCCGTCTTCTCGATGAGAGCGGACAACATCATACGTGTAGATTCCCCCGACTGTGGTTTGGCGCCGAAGCCGAGCTCCTGGTTGTCGATTTGATCGTCGCAGTATCGGCACCACGCGTACAGCATATAGGCGTTGTCCCGCGTCTCCCTGTCGAACATGCGCGCGGCAGCGGCAAAGCTTTTAGAACCCTGGTGGATGATCCGGCGGCTCGCACCCGCAAGTTCTTGCACCGCTATCGTGTTCATTCGATAGCCATATCCGCCAGCATCAGTCCCGCCGTGGCGCGTGCCGAGTTCACGACCCCCGGGATGCCGGCGCCGGGGTGGGTGCCGGCGCCGACGAAATACAGGCCCCGGATGCGATCGTCCCTGTTGTGCACTCTGAACCATGCGCTCTGCAACAGCGTAGGCTGCAGTGAAAATGCGGAACCCTGCCAGGCGTTCAGTTCGGATTCGAAATCCGGCGGCGCAAACGTCCGGATAGTGACCAGCTTCTCTCGCAGCCCTGGCATGCAGCGCTCTTCGAGTGCCGTCAGGATGCGTTCCGCCAGCCGCGGCCCGGCGGCACCCCAATCCACGTTGCTGATCCCCAGATGGGGCACCGGCGCGAGAACGTAGTGCGTGGAATGGCCCGGAGGTGCCAGGCTCGGATCCGTGACCGACGGAGAATGGAGATACAGCGAAAAGTCGTCGGCCAGTACGCCACGATTGAAGATATCGTCGAGCAGGTCCTTGTAACGAGGGCCGAAAAGGATGGTGTGGTGGGCAAGATCAGGATAACCACCCTTGACGCCGAAATAAATCAGGAACAGCGACATGGAATGATCGCTTTTTTTTAGTTTTCGCGCCGCAGCACGCGCGGTCGGCGCGTCGCGCAAAAGAGATGCATAGGTGTGGATCACGTCGGCATTGCTGGCGACAAACGCGGCCGGGATTTTTTCTCCGTCGCGCAGTTGCACGCCCCCAACCCTATCGCTCTCGAGCAGTATCTGGTCGACTGGAGCGTTCAACCTGATGTCGCCGCCGAGGTCCCGGAACAGTTTTACCAGCGCGGCAACGAGCGCGCCGGTGCCACCCTTTGGAAAGTGCACACCCCATTTCAGTTCGAGCGCATGGATCAGGGCATAAATCGCGGATGTCGAAAACGGATTGCCGCCGACGAGCAGGGTGTGGTAGCTGAATGCCTGGCGCAGCTTGTCGTTTTCGATGAATTTAGCAACCATGCCGTAGACGGAGCGATAACTCTGCAAGCTCACGAGTTTCGGAGCCGCGCGCACCATACTCCAAATATCCAAAAAGGGGACATGCGCAAGCCGCTCATAGCCCTCGGCGAACACGGCTCGGGAATATTTGCGAAAGCGCCGGTAACCCTCGACGTCGCCCGGGCTCAGGCGTGCGATCGCCTTTTCCAGGGCGGCCTCGTCCCCGCTATAGTCGAAACCGGTGCCGTCCTGCCACAGCAGCCGGTAAAGGGGCGTCAGTTCCGTCAACTCGACGTAGTCGGCACGATCCCGGTTGGCGATGTTGAAAAGTTCGTCGATCACCGTGGGCGCGGTCAATACCGTCGGACCGGCATCGAAGCGGAAACCGTCCTGCTCGTAGACATAGGCGCGTCCCCCCGGTTTGTCCCGGGCCTCCACAACGATCACGGCCGCGCCGGCCGCCTGCAGGCGTATGGCGAGCGCGAGCCCGCCAAATCCGCTGCCGATGACAACCGCGCGTGGGCGGTCGGGAGAGGAAGCCGGCTTCATGTAACGGCGGGCGGCCGGTAGCGGAAAACGCTATCGACAGCGCGGCTCAATGCGACCGGGGGTTTGCCGGTCAGTATGCGCAGTTTGTCGATGATCGTGCTGCCGCCGGCATAGAAGCGTGCAATCAATCCCGCGTCGAGCCCATAAAACCGTTCCAGAATGCGCCAGCGTTGATCCGGTTCGGCCGCCAGAAACAGCATGCGGTTCAGCACCCGGTAGAAACCCGTCTGCTGCCACAGCGCGACGCTCTGTTTTCGCGTTCGCTCGAAGACGGCCCTGGCGGACCAGTCGCGCTGAAGCGCAAGCTGATCGGCGAGCCGCACCGCGTTTGGAAGCGAGTAGCCGGTGGCCGGATGGAACAGCGCCGCGCGGAGCCCGGAGCGGGCCACCGGCGCGTCAGCATCGTCCCAGAAGGCTTCGATGTCGCCTCCAAGCGTAATAGGCAGTACGCCTTCTTCGACTCGCAACCGCCGCGCAATGCGCCAACCCTGGCTGTCGGCATAGCGCGCTATCTCAGCGCCGTATTCATCATTCGAGATGTCCGGTCCATCGCTGAAGCGCGTATCCTCGATCAACAGGATACGGGGCGTGAACGGCAGTGTATAGAAGAAGCGGTATCCGTCGTCCTGGCGTATGTCCGCGTCCATGATGATGGGTCCCGGCAGGGTGTGCGGGTTTTCGAGTTCCACGACCCAGCCGACGAATTTCTGAAAACGTATGTCGAGGTGCGGGCTGGGCGACGGGCCGCGCCCGTCGATTACGGACCGGGCCTCGAGCCGGCTGCCGTCATCCAGAACGACGCTGTCGGGCTGCACCGCCTTTACCCCGACGCCGGTGCGAACACGGTCGCCGAGTCGTTCATCCGCGACATTTGCCAGCCGGCCAGAGGAGATGCTGTGATAGGATCCGGGCAGGGTGCGCTGGCAGTGTGGAAAGCGCACCGCATAGGAATCCCAATTGTTCTCGGCAAGAGGCAAGAGCCAGCGGCGACTGCCAGCCGGGACGTCCGCACCGTGAAAAGACCAGGTGTGATTACCACCGATGCGCGACTCCTGCTCGAACAGCACCACCTTCAGCGACGGCTGCGCATCGACAAGCCGCAAGGCGATCAGGGTATTGGCCAGGCCTCACCGGCGATCTGGCTCGCAGCAGGTAAATACCGTTTTCCCGCGCCATGCACCGACGACAGTGAAAACGACCCAGAACGCGGACGTCTTCGTACAAAGGGGTGATTTCCTCCTGTTGGAAACCGACGAACAGCACGTCCCCGAACTCGGCCTCACGCGACCAGAGGTGGTAGTTGTTATGGCCCGAGTGAGCCGTTGGAAGACGATCTCCATTGTCCAACTGATTCAATGCGCCGGCCTGGCCGAAATAGGCCGCAACGATCTGCACACGCGAGCGCTCGTCGAAAGGGATTTCCTCGTAGTGGCGATAAACCTCGGCGACCAGTTCGGGCCAACCGTGCATCTCCGCGAAATGCGGGAAGTATCTGCCAACCGCCGCCCGCTCTTTGCCGCGATGCCCCTGCTCGCCGTCCCGGATAAAGTCGGTCACTCGCTGCAAGGTGTTCGGCGGCAGCACGGGCGCGGCGATCGGAACGGCCGTGACTCCGGATACGGCGAGTGCGGCAATCAGCGCGGCGCGGATCCGTCGCCGGCCCTCCAGCCATCGTTCCCAGAGTAGCGATCCCTGGGCGGTGAACAACACGAACAAAGGGGTCGCGAAATAAAACTTCACTCCCGCTGCGAGAAAAAGTACCAGACAGATCGCCGACGCGGTGCCGAACGTGCGGACGGTTGCGCTTTTCGCAATCAATCCATAAACCAGACCGGGCAGCCAGATGATCACGAACAGGGGATTCATGGTGGCGAACAGGCCGAACACCGGCTGCGCGACTACCAGAGCTTCCGGGGGACGATCGTTGTAGGCTCGGACGAATTCGAGGAACAGCCAGTTTTCGGCGATTTGCCAGTAAACGAAGGGCGATGCGAAGACCAGCGCGATGCCGGCGGCCGCCCACGTCTCCCGGCGGGCGAACACCCATCGGGCGTACATCAGCGCACCGGCGGCGAGCGCTGCGAACCAGGCCAGGATCGATAACTTGGTCAGAAGGGCGCATCCGAATACGATCCCGAGCGCGAGCATGTGAGCGGGACGCCGCTCTTCGAGGTAACGGATCGCAAACCAGAAGCCGGCAACCCACCACAACTGATCAAAGACGTTCATGGTGAGTATCGACTGCACCGACAAAAATGCCGGTGCGAACAGCACCACGATGCCCGTGATCCATTGAGCCGCACTCCGCGCGCCCAGCAAACGCGCCACGTCGACGGCGACGAGCGTCACCCCGATGCCGACCAGGCAGGCCAGGGTGCGCAGCACCAGGAGATCCTTGCCGAAGAGACCCGTTACCCCGGCAATGATCCAGGCTATCGCCGGGGGAAAGTCCACATAACCCGCCGCCAGCCGCTCCGACGCATCCAGAAAATAGAGTTCATCGGCGAGGTAGCCGTACTGCCTTCCGGCTAAGGCAAAAACGGCCAGCTTCACCAAGACACAGAAGATCCAGGCGGACCAGGCGGGTTTCGCCAGCGGATTAGCCATCCGCGTGCCATGTGTAGGTTCGGGTCACGGCATAGTTCCAGACCGCGCCGACGAGTATCCCGGCCAAACCCGCCAGGAACCAGGCGGATTCCTGTGAGAAAAGCCAGGTCGCCACACCGACGTTGGCCACCGCGCCCACGCTGCAGGCCAGTACGAACGAAATCCAGCCGCGCACCCATGCCCAGCCTTTCAGGGCGAGATCGCGGTAGGTAACGAAGTTGTTGAGCATGAAATTCACGGTCATGGCCACTAGGGTTGCCCACGCCTGGCTCGCCACAAAACTCTGCCCCAGACCCTCGTGCAGCGCCGCCAATATCGCCATGTGTACGAAGATGCCCAGCCCACCTACCATGATGAACGCCGCGAACCGCACCGGGACGAAGCGCCCGACGAGCTTGTCCAGTAGCAGCATCCCGTAATCCCATAGCGCCCGATTGTCCAGTTTGCTCTCGCCCGCGTGGCGCTTGCCGAACTTATAGGGAAGTTCCCTAAACATCAAAGGTCGCGGCGAGGAGGCGAACAGATCCAGCAGAATCTTGAAGCCGGTGCCCGAGAGGTGGCGCACGGCGCCCTCGAGGGCATCCCGGGTCATCATGAAAAAACCGCTCATGGGATCCTTGAGATCCGCCGGCACCAGCCTTCGGCTCAGGCGCGTGGCGAGTGCTGATTTTGCCGCGCGATCGGTGGCAAAGCCGCTGGCATCCCCGCCCTCGGCGTACCGGCTCCCGATCACCACGTCGAGGTTTTCGTTTTCGAGTAGACTCAGCATGGCGGGCAGCAGGGATGGGTCGTGCTGCAGATCCGCGTCCATGATCGCAATGAAGGGCGCGCTGGTGGATAACATGCCTTCGATGCAGGCGGAGGCCAGCCCTCGGCGTCTAATCCGCTGGACGCAGCGCACAGCGGGATTCTGCCGGGCCAGTCTGCGTACCTCCGCCGCGGTGCCGTCCGGGGAATCGTCGTCGACGAAGACGACCTCCCATCGCGTATCGCCGAGCGCAGCGTGCAAGCGATCGACCAGCACCCCGACGTTGGCGGCCTCATTGAACGTGGGCACGATGATTGCCAGCTGCGGGCCTGCCGTCATATTGCTAAGATTACCGTGAGTGAGTGAATGGCCCGTATATTGAACCAAATAAAATCAACCGTATTGCGACCGGCATATAACGTCGCCAAAGGCTTTGCAGCCTGCCTGATCTTTCTGACCTTCGCGTCGCATGGACAACCGCCGCCGCTGCCGGACCAGTTCGGTGCTGTTGGTCAGCTTGGTGATCACCTCGGTAGTGTACAGGTTGTGATCGTCGTTTCGGCCAAACGACTGCGTCGAATCAAGCCATGGGAACGGGCGCTGCGCGAGCACTACGATACTGTCCCACTCCTGCGGGTCGCGGACGTGCCGCGCACCACGAAGGTCGAATACGAGGCGGTGGCGGCAAAGTTGCGCAAGCGTCTGCCGGATGACATTAATGTGCTGATCGACCTGGAGGGCCGCTGGAGCGGCGAGTACGCCCTGGACACCCGGGTACCCAACGTGCTCGTTTTCGACACCGCCGGCGAGCTCGTCGCGCGCCATGCCGGGAAATATAGATCCGCGCGGTTCGAAGCACTGCGTGTCGATCTCGAGCGGCTGGTGCGGACTCAGTAGCG
>CAMYOI010000301.1:0-4552 GCA_947259955.1 uncultured Gammaproteobacteria bacterium | reverse complement strand
GGTTTGCGCCTGTCGCCGCGTGCGGCACGCGGCGACCAGCAGCATGGCGAGCCCGGCGGCGGACAACGAGGCGGCGGCGGTAACGATAAGCCACGGAAAGAAGCGGTCCGGCAGGTCGACACTATAGAACAGCCAGGCGATCACGAAGATCACGCCGACCTGCACGAATCCCTGCACCGCCACATACAGAAACTTTCCGTCCACCAGCACACCGATGCCCCCGGGACCGGCGAGTATACGATCGAGCACACCCGATTCGCTCTCTTCGAGCAGGGACACCGCACCGTGGACTGCGGCGAATAGCAGAAACAAGAATGCAACCGCGCCCGCGGAATAGGCCACGAGATTGACCGTCTCGCCACCGGCGACACGCTCGTAAGCGATCAGGTCCTCGAACGACCAACCCACCTCGCGTCCAGCCTCCGCATCGGCCCGCATCTCGCTGAGGCCGCCGGCGAGTTCGTCGCGTTGTTCGTCGGTTAGGGTCAGGAACTGGTTTTCCAGTTCGGCCACGACGTTGCCCATGGCGACATCGGGCAGAGCCGAAAAATATGCCCGCCGCAGCCGGCCCATCAGCACGGGTTCCACAAAACCTCTCGAAGGATCGGAGACGACCAGGAGCGGCGCCGGGCCGAACCCGCCGGCCTCATCCAGCGGTTCGGCGTCGTTTCGCAGAATCAGCCCGATGTCGGCCGAACCGGACCGGACCAGGGCGCGCAGGGCTTCGCCGTTCGTGTCACCGGCCGCGCGCAGGGTAATCGAATCGTCTTTTTCCAGGGCCGCAACGAGGCGCGTCGACACGCCGCTCTTGATCTCATCGAGTACCACGACGGTAAGATCGAGGTTTGCGCCGCTCGTCGCCGTGAAGATCTCCGCCATGATCACGAAGAAGATGACGGGCAGCACAAATGCCATCAGGAGCGCACCACGATCGCGCAACAAACCGAGCAGCATGGCCCGAAGAATGGCGGCACTCACAGGTGGAGTTCCTCGCCGGTGACGCGGAGAAACACACCCTCGAGGTCCGGTTCCCGGACCCGTATTTCCCGAACACTCAACCCCGCCGCATCCAGATCCTGAGCCCAACCCGCGGCGTCGGTGTAGCTGCCGTCCACGGCACCGATCCAGACGAGCCCCCCGTGCAATGCGGTCAAACCGCGTTCGGCCAGCACCGTCGATTGCTCGATATCAGCCTGCTGTCCGAGCGTTACGATCAGTTCCCTGCCGCGACCGTAGCAGTGCTGGATCAGCTCTCGCGGCGCCCCTTGCAGACGGACACGGCCCGCCGAGAGAAATACGACCCGATCCGCCAGCGACGCAGCTTGTTCGAGATCGTGCGTGGTGATCAGTATGCCGATGCCTTTCGCTCGCAGTTGCCGTAATAGTTCGTGGATACGCTTGCGGGCATTGACGTCGACCCCGACCGTGGGCTCGTCAAGCAGCAACAGCCTCGGATCGTGCAACAGACTGGCCACGATATTGAGTCTTCGCCGCATGCCGCCGGACAGCGTCTCCACCCGGCGGTCAGCGTGCTCCGCAAGCCCCCCCCATTCCAGCGCCTGCTCGATTCGCCAGGACAAATCGTGTTTCGTAACGCCCATCATGCGTCCAAAGGTCTGGAGATTCTCCTTGACGCTCAGGTACGGATACAGGGCCAGCCCCTGCGGCACGAAGCCGAGATGCCTGCGGATTTCCGGACGCAGGCGCGGATTACCGCCGCACACGGTGACAGAACCTGAATCCGGCGCGATTCGTCCGCAGGCCGTACTCAGCAGTGTCGTCTTGCCGGCACCGTTCGGCCCCAGCAACACCACGATCTCACCCTCGCCTACGAATGCATCCACTCCATCGAGAACGACCTGGCCGCCCAGTGTCTTTCGGATCCGCGCCAAGGAGAGTAATGCGTCTTTTTTGTCGAACTCGGTCACAATGTGCGGGAGCGGAGTAAGGTTGTGCTTGTATACCATACATCGCGCGGACGTGTGCGGCAGCGATGAATTTGTCCAACCGCGCGGGCCGCGCCTGAAATAAACAGAATGGCGGCACTCTTCGGCGGGATCTGGCGCTGGGTATACAATATCCACATGTCGACGGAAACCTGGGAGCTGCTGAGCTACGTGGTGACGGTTATCGGCCTGCCAATGGCTATCTTCGTGTTCGTCTACGAAAAGACCCGCGAGCGAAATGCCGCGGAACAGGAAATGTACCGACGCCTGTCGGATAACTATCAGGAGTTCCTTGAGACCGCGCTGGACAATCCGGACCTCAAGCTATTCTCGCACGATCCCACCCCCGACCTGACCGACGCACAGCACGAGCGCATGCTAATCATCTTCAGTATGGCGGTGTCCCTGTTTGAGCGCGCCTATCTCATCCTATACGACGAGGACCTGAGTGACGATCAGCAACGTCGATGGCGCTCCTGGGATGACTACATGCGGGAATGGTGCCAGCGCGAGGATTTCCGGGAGCACCTTCCGGATCTGCTGGTCGGGGAGGATCCGAACTTCGTGACGTACATCATGGGTCTGGCGGAGGCGACACGGTGAGACGACGGATGCTAAGGCATACGGCAAAACATGGGGGACAACGGTCACAATGAAAATCTCATCGGGCAGCAGACGCTCTAGGATTGTGATGCAAAGTGCGACAAACGCAATAATTCAGGGATGCGTCGAGTTTTGTTTCACCAGCAGCAAGCAGGCAACAGCGGTGACTGTGATATAAACGAACCCATTGAAGTAGTTGGTAGGGCCTGCATCGAGAGCATCCGGACGCCTGATCAACGTAGCCAAAGACTAGTCTGGGATTATTGGATAAACCGCATTCATGCTATTCGCAATAGTTGGAGTATTGATCGCATTCCTAGTGTACTTCCCACAACTCTGGGTGCGGTTTGTGATGTATCGCCACGGGAAGGAAATGCCCGGTATGCCCGGCACGGGAGGTGAACTGGCGGAACACCTGCTCGACAAGTTCGACCTGCAGGGTTTTGTTGTTGAAGAGACAATGCCATTTGGCGACCACTTCGATCCGTCAGATCGCGCGGTTCGGCTGAGCCCAAAAAATTATTCGGGCAAATCATTGACGGCAATCGCTGTCGCCACTCACGAAGTCGGGCACGCCCTTCAGTTTCATGGAAACGAACCGTTATTCGAGCTGCGCAAGAAGTACATTCCTCAAGCTCTCGCATTGAAGAGGCTGGGGATCATTTTGATGTTCGCGGTCCCCTTGGTGGGTATCATTGCCAAGGCCCCGGTAATTGTCGTTTTGACCGCCGCGGTGAGCATCGTTCTACAGCTGCTGGGGGCGCTCATGTATTTGATCGTACTGCCGGAGGAGTGGGATGCGAGTTTCAATAAAGCGTTGCCGATACTGGAGCGGGGACAGTACGTACCGAAAGAGTATTTACCTGCCGTGAGCAGCGTGCTCAAGGCCGCTGCGTTGACCTACTTTTCCGGGGCGCTGGCGGATATACTGAATATTGGCCGCTGGCTGGTGATTATCTTCAGAAGGTAAGGCCTTCCAGCCGGACTATCTCAGAAAACGAGTTTGGTAGCTGCACGGTGGCCCGGTGTGGGCCACGACCATACCGTCCAGGTCACTCGATGCGGCAGAATCTGCATAGGACGACTAATAATAAACTTGAATACTGTATTTGCCGTCCAGCATGCGGGCATCCGGGAGAGCGCTGGCCGGATCTGGCTGGTCCGCCCCTCGCACTGGATCAAGGGGCTCAAGCCAGGTGATCGAGAAATCGCCGTTCATACTGCGTCTGCAGGCGGCGGGCAGCGACAACGGTATTTCGCATCAGTACGGCAACCGTTACCGGCCCCACACCGCCCGGTACCGGGGTGATCCACCCGGCCACCTCGTGGCAGGAGTCATAGTCGCAGTCGCCTACGACTTTGCGTTTACCGCAGGGGCCCTCGACCTGGTTGATGCCAATATCGATGACAACGGCCCCCGGTTTGAGCATTGCGCCATTCAACAATCCCGGTTTGCCTACGGCGACGAATACCGCGTCCGCCCGTCGCGAGTGCACCGCGACTTCCCGCGTCATGTGGTGGCACACGGTGACCGTTGCGCCCTCGGCCATCAGCAGGAACGCGATCGGCTTGCCGACGATCTCCGAGTGGCCAATGACGGTTGCCTCCAGCCCCTGGAGTGAAACACCGGTACTCCTGAGCAGGTCCACCGAAGCAATCGCAGTACAGGGCCCCAGTTCCAGCTCGTTGTAGACTATGTTCCCAATCGACGCGGGGTGCATACCCTCGACATCTTTCAGCGGATGGATCGTAGCCTGCAACGCCTTCACGGGGATGTGTTCGGGTACCGGCCGTTGCAGGATGATGCCCGTCACAGACGGATCGACATTGTGCTTGATGATGGCCGCATGCATTTCGCTTTCCGAAATGTCCGCAGCATATTGCTTTTCGACGAACTCAATGCCGGTCCTTTCAGCGTTACGCCGCTGGTTTCGTATATAAAGCTCCACCGCGGGATCGTCACCTATCTTGATCGAAACCAGTTTCGGCGTCCAACCGGCGCC